>NZ_JAMYSA010000083.1:0-27231 GCF_040321735.1 Mesorhizobium sp. M0293 | reverse complement strand
GACGAAAACTCGCCAATCTCAACGCCGATTATCTCGAAAATCTCATCCGTCAAAAATCAACGTTAACCTGAAGCGATTCCCCTGGGAGCCGGGCTAGCGACACGCAAAGCTAAGGCGTGCACAAGGTTTTCCGCCGTTGCAAATATATCGCAATCGCCTAATTTGCCTGCGATGACGCCGCAGGACATCACCAAGCTGATCGTCCGGACTTCGATGAAGGATCGGGCCGCGTTCGATCTGCTCTACCGGCAGACCAGCGCGAAACTTTTTGGCGTCTGCCTTCGTGTATTGAACGACCGGGGAGATGCGGAAGAAGCTCTACAGGAAGTCTTCGTCAAGATATGGACGAAGGCGGATCGTTTTGCCGTGTCCGACCTGAGCCCGATCTCCTGGCTGGTGGCAATCGCGCGCAATCATGCGATCGATCGCATCAGAGCGCGGCGCAAGCCTGCCGCCGACATCGATGCCGCACTCGACGTGGCCGATCCGGCGCCGGGGCCTGAAGCGATGGCGGTGGCGGGCGACGAATCCGAACGCATCCACCATTGTCTCGATGAATTGGAGAAGGACCGGGCGGCGGCCGTCCGGGGCGCTTATCTCAAGGGCGAAAGCTATGCCGAACTGGCGGAGCGTCACGGCGTGCCGCTGAACACGATGCGTACATGGCTGCGCCGCAGCCTGTTGAAACTCAGAGAATGTCTGGAAAGATGACGCTGGCAGAAGACACAGGACCGGAACGTGGAGGCGACGACCTGCTCGCCGCCGAATACGTTCTCGGCGTGCTTGATGCCGACGAACGCCAGATCGCCTCCCGTCGCATCGACGCTGAGACGGATTTCGCCCGCCTTGTCGACGGCTGGGAGGTCAATTTTTCGCCGCTGGCTGCCGCCTATCCGGAAATCGAGCCGCCGGCTTCGGTCAAGCCGGCGATCGACCGCAGGCTGTTCGCGTCCACCGCTTCCATGACGACGCCCGTTCAACCGCGCAGCCTGTGGTCCAGCCTGGCGTTCTGGCGTGGCCTTGCTGCGGCGGCGGTTGCCGCACTGGCGATCTACATCGCCGTGCCCATCCTCAACCCGCCGGTCGAGCAGCCGCAGGCGCGCCTTGTCGCCTCACTGGCCGCCGAAGGCAGCGATGTCAAATATCTCGCCGTCTACGATGCGGCGCAACACGAGGTCGGCCTGTCGCACGTCTCCGGTGAGCGCGCCGCCGGCAAGGACTTCGAGCTGTGGATGATCGAAGGCAAGAACGCGCCGGTCTCGATGGGTGTCATTCCGGCAGGTGCTACGGCGCGCATCATCGTCTCGCCGGCGGCCCGGCAGAAGCTCGCCCAGGGCGCGGTGCTCGCCGTCAGCCTCGAGCCGTCAGGCGGCTCGCCGACCGGTCAGCCGACCGGACCGGTGGTCGCCGCGGGCGATCTGAAGAGCATCTGATCGGCTCTTGGCGCCTGCAAACTCAAAATAGCTTACCTGAAGTCTATCCCGTGCCACACATGCCCCTGGACAGCATGTTAGCCGACGATCAGTTTCGGTCGAAAATCTCTCTGGCAGCGTCGATAATTTAAAAAATCACAATATTTCTGAAACTCGCGCATTTTTGTTCCGTATCTCCTCGCGTTCCCAAATATGGGAAGAGAAAAACCCGAGGAGTTTGACATCATGCGTAGATTCGCCACCCTTTTGCTCGCCGGTACGATCGCCGTTTCGGCCCTTGCAACCGCCGCCTATGCCGAAAATCCGATGGTCGGCGGCGCCGCCATGTATGCCAACAAGAACATCGTCGAAAACGCCGTGAACTCGAAGGATCACACGACGCTGGTCGCCGCCGTGAAGGCCGCCGGCCTGGTCGAAACGCTGCAGGGCACCGGTCCGTTCACCGTGTTTGCGCCGACCAACGACGCCTTCGCGGCACTGCCGGCCGGCACGGTCGAGACGCTGCTCAAGCCCGAGAACAAGGACAAGCTCACCAAGATCTTGACCTGCCATGTCATCGGCGCCAAGGCGATGGGGGCGGATGTCGCCGCGATGGCCAAGGCTGACGGCGGCGCCCACAAGGTCAAGTCTGTCGGCGGCTGCGAACTGTCGCTCAAGGCCGACGGCGGCAAGGTCACCGTCACTGACGAGAACGGCAATGTCGCCAATGTGACGATCGCCGATGTCGAGCAGTCCAACGGCGTCATTCACGTCATCGACAAGGTTCTTTTGCCCAAGATGTAACTTCTTTTGTCGAAGATGTAACAGGGGGCTTGCTGCCGGCGAACTGGCAGCAAGGACCCTCCGCCGATTGCATGGTTCTCGCCCCCGGGATCCGCAATCGACCTGTGCGCGCCGCGCCGCCCACATCTGGATGTGGGACGGCGCGGAGTGCTCGTTCGAGGGGGCACCGTCACCGGCTTTTGATTTCCGCGTGGCGGTATAGTTTGGCAAACAGACAACAGGAGGAATTGGTCATGAACCGTCGCGACTTTCTTTTGAGCGGTGTAGCCGCCATCGGCGTCGTCGGGGCTGCGGCGACAGTGCTGCGCATGGGCAATCCGCAGGCCGCGCAGGCCGCAGAAAAGTTCGAGGTCACCAAGACCGAAGCTGAGTGGAAAGCCATCCTGTCACCGGCCGCTTTCGACGTGCTGCGCAAGGAAGGCACGGAATATCCCGGCACCAGCCCGCTGCTCAACGAACATCGCAAGGGCATCTTCGCCTGCGCCGGCTGCGACCTGCCGGTTTATCCGTCGGAGACGAAGTTCGATTCCGGCACCGGCTGGCCGAGCTTCTGGCAGGAGATTCCCAAGGCCATCGGCACCACTGTGGACAGGTCGCTCGGCATGACCCGCACTGAGGCCCATTGCCGCCGCTGCGGCGGCCATCTCGGCCATATCTTCGACGACGGCCCGGCGCCGACGGGCCTGCGCCACTGCATCAATGGCGTGGCGCTGACCTTCAAGCCCGCCACGGCCTAAGACGATCCGTTGGAATACAAAAAACTCCGGGCTTGCGGCCCGGAGTTTTTTGCGCGGTCGAAGCTTTTTCGGTGTGGACTGGAGGAGCTTCCCAAAAACCGCAATTCCTGGTTCAGTGGCCGCCACCGGCGGCGACCGGCTTGCGGATCAGCATCGTGAACAGGCCGAGCGTTGCAAACAGCACCGTCAGCATGAAGAACACATCCATGAAGGACAGCAGCGCCGCCTGTTGCTGGACCATGCCCGACAGCTTGGAGATCGCGGCACTTGCCGCGTCAAGGCCGGCGGTCTGCTCGAAATTGAGCGTCATGTTCTGCAGCTTGGTCTGCGCGGCCTCACTGCCCCATTGCACATGCTCGGAGAGCCTTGCGTAGTGGAAGGCATTGCGGTCGATCAGCACCGTGTTGATCAGGGCAAGGCCGACGGCGCCACCGAGATTGCGGGTGAGGTTGAACAGGCCGGACGCATTCTTCAGCCGCTCCGGCGGCAGTGTGCCGAGCGCGATGTTGTTGATCGGCACCATGCACAGCATCATCGAACAGCCGCGCAGGATCTGCGGGATAAGCAGCTCGTAGAAATCCCAGTCTGCGGTCAGATGCGTCATCCACCAGGTTCCGGTCGCGAAGCCGAAGAAGCCGACCATCATCATCAGGCGCGGGTCCATCTTGTTCGAGAGGATGCCCGAGATCGGAGCGGTGAAGAACATGGCCAGTCCGCTGACGAACAGCGCCTCGCCGATCATCATCGAATCGTAGCCGCGGATGCGCCCGAGGAACACCGGGTAGAGATAGGTCAGGCCATAGAGGCCGATGCCGATGACGAAGGAGAACAACGAACCGAAGGCGAAGTTGATGTTGGTGAACGCCTTCAGGTCGACGATCGGCTCTTCGGCGGTGAACACGCGCCAGAAAAACAGCACCCCGCCAATGGTCATGACGATGGCGCAGATGAAGACGCCCTGATCCTGCAGCCAGTCGTTGTTGGGGCCTTCCTCAAGCACATATTCCATGCAGCCCAAGAAGGCCGCCATGCCGGCTAGACCCCACCAGTCGAACTTGCTGAACAGCTTGAGATTGGGCTTGTCGAAGTCGATCAGCGTCCAGGCCGCCGTCGTCACCAGGATGCCCGGCACGACATTGACCAGGAACAGCCAGTGCCAGGACATGGCGTGGCTGATATAGCCGCCGACGGTCGGGCCGATGGTCGGCGCCAGCGTCGCCACCAGGCCGATCATCGGCGAGACGACAGCGCGGCGCGACGGCGGGAAGATGGTGAAGGCGGCGGCAAAGACGCTTGGGATCATGCCGCCACCGATGAAGCCCTGGACGGCGCGGTAGACGATCATCTGGTCGATGTTGGTGGCGGTCGCAGCTAGCGCGCTGGCCGCGGTGAAGCCCGCCGCCGAGATCGTGAACAGCACGCGCGTCGACAGCATCCGGCTGAGGAAGCCCGACAGCGGGATCATCACCACTTCGGCGATCAGATAGGCGGTCTGCACCCACGGAATCTCGTCGGAACTGGCGCTCAGGCCGGCCTGGATCTCGGCCAGCGAGGCGGAGACGATCTGGATGTCCAGGATGGCCATGAACATGCCGAACACCATCGCCAGGAAGGCGATGACGCGCCGCGTCGAAATGGTGTCAGGCACAGCCGGCCTCGCCGGCGGCGCTCCTGCTGTCAGGGTTGCGGTTGCCATGGCATTGCTCCCCAGCAGCCGCTCAGTTCGACGCGGCCGCCGACGCCGACGCGGATGGGGCGGTGCGGCTGTCGACGGCGACGACGACGCTGAGGCCGGCGCGCAGCTTGCCACTCTTCAGCGCGTCGGCGGGCACGTCGATGCGGACCGGAACGCGCTGCACGACCTTGGTGAAGTTGCCGGTGGCGTTTTCGGGCGGCAGCAGCGAGAACACGGCACCGGAAGCCGGCGCCAGCGACGAGACGGTTCCCTCGAAGTCCTGGCCGTCGGTCGCATCGACCGAGATCTTGACCTTCTCGCCGGGAACCAGCCGGGCCAGCTGCGTCTCCTTGAAGTTGGCGACGATGTAGAGCTTGTCCATCGGCACGATGACGGCGAGTTTCTGGCCGGGGCTGACGAGATCGCCCTGCTCCACGGAACGGTTGCCCACGACGCCGTCATAGGGCGCCTTGAGCACGGTGAAGGAAAGGTCGCGCATGGCCTTGTCGTGGCTGAGCTGCAAAGACGCCAGTGTGCTTGCCGATTCACCGCGCTGTGCCTGCAGCACGCCGATATTGGCCTGCGCCGCGGCGATCTGCGCGTCGGCGCCGACGAGGGCGGCATCGGCCTGCTGCACCGCCGTCTGGGCGTCGTCCAACTGCGCTTGCGTGCCGACATGCGTCTTGACCAGCTGCGAGGCGCGCGCCGCTATCTTGGCCGCATTGGCGGGGGCGGCCTGGTCGGCGACCTTCTGCGCCTGCGCCTGCTGCAGCGAGGCGCGCGCCGCGTCGGTCTGGGCGTCGATACGGTCGAGCGTCTTGCTCAAGGTGGCGATCTGCGCCTCGGCCTGGGCGACGGCTATTCTGTAGTCGCCATCATCGACGACGAGCAACGGATCACCGGCCTTGACCAGCTGGTTCTCGCTGACCTTGACCTGATCGACATAGCCGGAAATCTTGGGCGATATGAACGCCATGTCGGCCTGGACGTAGGCATCGTCCGTCGAGATCATGAAGCGGCCCGTGGTCCAGTAATCGTAACCGTACCAGGCGCCGGCGCTGAGCAAGGCAACGCCGATGACCGGCAGCAGAAAGGAGCGCATCGAGCGCTTCTTCTTGGCCGGAGCCTCTGTCGGCGGCGGCGATACCGCGGGCTGGATGGGTATTTCAGGTGCTTCCGTCGCCGGCGCGACCTTGGCGTTGGGGAAGGGACGGACTTCGGCTGACGTTGACGCGTTCGAGGACATGACATCTCTCTAATGTAATAGTACTGAACCGTTCGGTTCGATCAGGACGTTGACATAGCGCGTAAAGAGGACCATATCAAGTGCAATCGAACCGGATGGTTCGAATTATTTTCGAGGTGTGACCTTTATGGCCGAGACTCTGCCCAACGTCGAAACCGACCAGTGTGGCGATTTGCTGGACAGCTTGCGCCGTGGTCGCCCGGCGGCAGGGCAGGACCCGGTCAAGCGCAGCCAGATCATCGATGGCGCCCGGCGTGTCTTCATCGACAAGGGCTTCGAAGCGGCGTCGATGAACGACATCACCCGCGAGGCCGGTGTCTCCAAGGGCACGATCTATGTCTACTTCGCCAACAAGGAAGAGCTGTTCGAAGCGCTGATCGAGGAAGAGCGCGGCAGCATCTTCAAGAACATGTACGACATGCTGGAGAAATCCGACGACCTTCGCCAGACACTGGTGAAGTTCGGCAAGGTGCTGGCGCTCAAGATCACATCAGCCAAGGTCATCCAGGCACAGCGTACGGTGATCGGCGCATCCGACCGGATTCCCGACATGGGCGCGCGTTTTTACGAACGCGGACCCAAGCGCGGTCACGACAAGGTCGTGGCCTTTCTCAATGCTGCCATCGAGCGCGGCCTGCTGCGGATCGATGATGTCGATCTCGCCGCCTATCAGTTCACTGAACTGTGCTTGGCCAGTCTGTTCCGCCAGTGCATCTTCGCCTACCGAACCAAGGCCCCGTCGCAGGACGAGATCGACCACATCGTCACGTCAGGCGTTAGCATGTTCCTGAAGGCTTACGGCACCGAAAGGCTCGTGGCGGAAGAAGGCCACAAGACGATTGCCATCGAGGCCAAGCCTTAGCTTTTTGTTCCCGCGCAATTCCAAGGGAAAGCGCTATGCGCTTTCCCTTGGAATTGTTCTATCCGCCATTGGCCGCAAGCACGATCGCGGCTTGCAATTCCTCGAGGCCCTCGGCCTTTTCAGAAGATGTGGCCAGAACGAACGGAAAAGCTGCCGGCCGCTTCTTGATCTTGGCCAGCGTCTCCTCGATCAGCCGCGGCACGCCGGCAGCCTTGATCTTGTCGGTCTTGGTCAGCACGATCTGATAGGACACCGCCGCCTTGTCGAGCAGCGACAGCACCTCGTCGTCCTTGGCCTTGATGCCGTGGCGGGCGTCGATCAGCACATAGACCCGCTTCAGCGTGACGCGGCCCTTGAGATAGTCGAAGACCAGCTTGGTCCACTCGTCGACCTTCTCCTTCGGCGCCGTAGCGTAGCCATAGCCCGGCATGTCCACCAGCGCCAAGGGCGGCAGGTCTGCACCCTCTCCCGAAAATCCGTCCGGCACGAAATAATTGAGTTCCTGCGTGCGCCCCGGCGTGTTGGAGGTACGGGCCAATCCCTTCTGATTGACCAGCGCGTTGATCAGCGACGACTTGCCGACATTCGAGCGGCCGGCAAAAGCTATTTCCGGCGGTCCTTCCGGCGGCAGGAACTTCATGGCCGGCACGCCACGAATGAAGATCCACCCCCGTGTAAACAGGTCGGTGCCGATCGTGCTGCTGTTTAGAGCGTTCAAGCTGCTGCCTCCAGAAGAGAAATATTGGCACCCCGGATAGCATCGAGGTTGCGGCTGATCTTGTCCACCGGCCAGTCCCACCAGGCCACCGCCAGCAGCCGCCTGATCGTCCGGTCGTCGAAACGCATCTTCACCACCTTGGCCGCATTGCCTGCGACGATCGCATAGGACGGCACGTCGTGCGTGACCACCGACTTCGCGGCAATAATGGCGCCATGGCCGATCGTAACGCCGGGCAGGATCACCGCCTCCATGCCGATCCAAACGTCGTTGCCGACGATCGTGTCGCCGCGCACTTCCTTCGACCAGGTCGCCGGGTCAAAACCCTTTTCCCAACCATGGCCGAAAATATTGAACGGGTAGGTCGAAAAGCCGGACATGGCGTGGTTGGCGCCGTTCATGATGAAGCGCGCGCCTTCGGCGATGGCGCAGAACCTGCCGATGATGAGCTTGTCGCCAATGAAGGGATAATGATGCAGCACGCATTTCTCGGCGAATTTGTCCGGCCCATCGGGATCGTCATAATAGGTGTAATCGCCGATTTCGATGTTCGGCGCGCTCACCAGTCCCTTGAGGAACCCGACACGCGTGTGCATCGGGATCGGGTGCTTGATGTTGGGGTTTGGTCCGTCCATGTCGAGATCCGTCAAAGAAATGGCCGCCAGGCGCATCCGAGATCCGCATGCGCCTGTCCAAAATAGCGTGATCCGCCCTATAGCACCAATCGGCTGACGAGCGAGCTTTCGATGGCGGCTTTGCTCATTTGCCGTCGCCATAGGCCAAGGTCGATGACAGCGCCGCCAAGAAGCGATCTCCTGGTGCAGTCGGCGTCGACAGGCCAAACCCTACAGATCTTCGAGTCCAAGCAAAAGAACCGGGGCCCCGTGGAGGCCGACAGGACCCCGGTCTGCCGCTACGGCCTCCCAAACACCGGCGCCTTTGCGCCGGAAGCCGTCTTGGCAAGGGTATCTTGCCGCCGTCGCGAAAACACGGTGGCCGCAATCCATGGCCTGTGCAAAGGCGTGCCGAAGCGCATGCCGCAGGGAATGGCAAAGCGCAGTTACGAGGTGCGTCAGGCCAAAGTTTCGCCGCAGATTGGAAATCGGTCGGAATGGGATGCCTTGCCGACAAAAAAGCCCCGGGCAATGAACTGACCGGGGCTTTTGATTTCGCAGAGGCAACGCCTGCTATTCTGCCGGCGACGGTTTCTTTCGGAACAGCGCAACCAGATTGTCCCACAGCTCGATCTTGGCGCCCTGGCGCTTCATGATCACGCCCTGCTGGAGGATCGACAGCGTGTTGTTCCAGGCCCAGTAGATGACGAGGCCGGCCGGGAAACCCGCCATCATGAAGGTGAAGATAACAGGCATCCAGGTGAAGATCGCGGCCTGCGTCGGATCCGGCGGCGTCGGGTTCATGCGCATCTGCAGGAACATGGTGACGCCCATGATCAGCGGCCAGACACCGATCATCAGCATGTGCGGAAGCGTGAGCGGAACGAGGCCAAACAGGTTGAAGATCGAGGTCGGATCGGGTGCCGCCAGATCCTGTATCCAGCCGAAGAACGGCGCGTGCCGCATCTCGATGGTGATGTAGAGCACCTTGTAGAGCGAGAAGAAGACCGGGATCTGCAACGCCACCGGCCAGCAGCCGGCAAGCGGGTTGATCTTCTCGGTCTTGTATAGCTCCATCATCGCCTGCTGCTGCTTCATCTTGTCGTCCGCGTATTTCTCGCGGATTTCGAGCATTTTCGGCTGCACCTTCTTCATGTTCGCCATCGACGCATAGGACTTGTTGGCGAGCGGGTAGAAGATGGCCTTGACGATGACGGTGGTGGCGAGAATCGCCAGACCGAAATTGCCGAAGAATTTGTAGAGCGTGTCGATCAGCCAGAACATCGGCTTGGTGATGAAGTGGAACCAACCCCAGTCGATCAACAGGTCGAACCGCTTGATGTGGCGGTCTTCCGCATAGGCGTTGATCTTGCCGACCTCCTTGGCGCCGGCGAAGATTTCGCTCTCCACCGTCGCCGACTGACCGGCATCGACGGTGATCGGGTCGGTCAGGAAGTCGGACTGGTAGCGATGGCGGCCGTCCTCGAAATAGGCGTAGCGTGGCTGGAACGGCTGCTTTTCGGTCGGCACCAGCGTCACCGCCCAGTATTTGTCGGTGATGCCGAGCCAGCCGTCGGTCGACTTGCCCGGCGTGAATTGCTTGTCCTCCTCGATGGACGCGTATTTGTGTTCCTGCAGGCCTTCGGTGCCGGTGAAGCCGATCAGGCCCTCATGCAGCACATAGGTGCTGGCAACGGCCGGCTTGTCGAACCGGGTGACGCGGCCGTAATTGGACAGCGAGACGGCAGCCGTGCCCGCGTTCTGCACCGTGTCGGAAACCGTGAACATGTAGTTGCTGTCGACGGAAAAGGTGCGCTTGAAGGTCAGGCCCTTGTCGTTGGAATAGGTCAGCGTGACCGGCGTTGTCGGCGTTAGCGTCGCATTGCCGTCAACGGCCCATACAGTCTCGGGACCGGGCACCGCGCCGGTCTTGTCGTTACCGACGAAGCCGATCTCGGCATAATAGCCATTGGGCAGTGCCGCCGGGTTGAGCAGGCTGATCTCGGGCGAGTTCTTGTCGACCGTCTCGGTGTAGTGCTTGAGCTTGAGGTCGTCGAGACGGGCGCCGGTGAGGTTGATCGACCCCTCTAGGCTCGGCGTGTCGATCTTGGCGCGAGTCGTCGTGGCCAGCGCCTGTTCGCGGCCGGCCGGTGTCACGGCATCGGTGCCGGGTGCATTCGGAATGGCGCCAGGTGCGGCGGGCGTTCCGGTGTCGGCGCCGGGATTGGTGCCCTGGGCGGCCTTCTTCTGCTCCTCGACGCGCTGCTGTTCGACGCGGGCCGCCTCGCGCTGGGCTTCGCTGCGCGGCAACACGTAAAAATATTGCCATACGGCCAGGATCAGCACCGACAGCGCGATGGTGATGAAGAAGTTCCGGTTGTTTTCCATCGAAAGCCCTTGGCCTATCGTGTTCCGCGCAGTCGGCGGGAGAGTTCGGCCTTCAACTGGCCGAACGGAATGGTAAGCACGTCTTCACGCCCGACGATGACATAGTCATTGCCAGGCGCCATGTCACTTGCCGCATGCGTACGGACGGCTTCTCGCAGCCGCCGCCGGACGCGGTTGCGGACAACCGCATTGCCGACCTTCTTGGTGACGGTGTAGCCGACGCGCGGCGACAGGCCGTCGCCGCGGTCGAGAACTTCAACGAGGAAAAGCCGCCCGCGTCGCTTTTCACCACGACGGACGGCCAGGAATTCCGCGCGCTCCAGAAGCCGCTTGGGATTTGGTCCCACTGGCTTGCCGGTTGCGGGCAACGATCTCGTCTTCCGTTTAGGCGCTGAGCCGCTTGCGGCCACGGTTGCGGCGAGCTGCGACGACACCGCGACCACCCTTGGTGGCCATGCGGGCACGGAAGCCGTGCCGACGTTTGCGGACGAGTTTAGACGGTTGGTAGGTACGCTTCATTTGTTTTAATACCGCGGGGTGCGGCCCTTCTTGATTCTGTCACTGTGTAACAGGAGCTTTGCCGGGCCGGTTTTGGCGCGATCGAAACCGCGCCGGGACGAATGGCCCGAGCGTGTGCGGGCTTATAGAAAGAAGGCTTTTGGAAGTCAATCCGGAGTCGTCGGGCCGAAGCCCGGCGTCGTCCAAGTCGGTTTATGTTTCCGACCAAGGATGAAATTGGCAAAAAAGCCGTAATCGCCTAATCTGCGTTGATCAAGTGATTGTGAAGACATGGACCGCATGAGCGAAACCATACAAGCGCAGGAAGGGACCGGCACGGCGGAGCCCACCATCGTGCGCACGGTGCCGCTGTCGCGCGGCCTGTCGACCAAGCTGCTGCTGCTGACCATTGTTTTCGTGCTGCTGGCCGAAGTGCTGATCTTCTTGCCCTGGATCGCCAGCTACCGGCTGAACTGGCTGAAGGAACGGCTGAGCACGGCGGCGGCCGTGTCGATCGTGCTGGTGCAAGGTGAATCCACCTCGCTGTCGCGTACGGCCCAGAACGACGTGCTGATGGCAATCGGCGCCAAGGCGATCGCGGTGCGCGACGGCGGCGTCTCGCGGCTGCTGGTGGTAGCCGAAATGCCGCCGAAGGTCGACGAACACATCGATATCGCCAGCATTGGCATGGTCAAGGGCATGACCGGCGCGCTCGACACGCTGTTTTTTGGCGGCGACCGGATGCTGCGCGTCTTCGGCCCGGTCGGCGAGTCAGACAAGGAGTTCGAGCTGATCATGCCGGACAACAGCCTGCGCAATGCGATGCTGCGCTATTCGCGCAACGTCGCCTTCGTCTCGCTGCTGATCTCGCTGTTCACCGCAATGCTGGTCTATGCCGCGATCGACCTGATCATGATCGGGCCGATCCGGACCATGACGCGCTCGATGCTGTCTTTTTCCGAAGCCCCCGACGATCCCGGACGCATCATCCATCCGGCCGCCCGCGCCGACGAGATCGGCGTCGCCGAGCGCGAGCTGTCGCAGATGCAGGAACGGCTGCAAAAGATGCTCTCCGAGCAGAAGCATCTTGCCGACCTCGGCCTTGCCGTCTCCAAGATCAACCATGACATGCGCAACATCCTGGCTTCGGCGCAGTTGATGTCGGACCGCCTGCGCCAGGTCAAGGACCCGACCGTACAGGCCTTCGCGCCGAAACTGCTGCGCGCGCTCGACCGTGCCGTCTCCTACTCCGAAGGAGTGCTCGCCTATGGCCGCACGCAGGAGCCGCCACCTTCGCGCCGCAGACTACGGCTGCGCCAGCTGGTCGAGGACGTTCACGGCCTGCTCGACATCGGGCAGGGCATCGAGTTCGTCAATTCCGTCGAGCCGGCCTTCGAGGTGGACGCCGATTCCGATCAGCTGTTTCGCGTGCTCACCAATCTGTGCCGGAACTCCGTGCAGGCCATGGCGGCAGACAGTGAAAGCGCCCTGGTGCGCCGCCTGGCGGTGTCGGCCGTGCGGCTGGGCAGTGTCAGCCGCATTGCCGCAGCGACACCGGCCCCGGTCTGCCGGCCAAAGCGCGGGAGAACCTGTTCGCGGCGTTCCGCGGCTCGGCGCGCAGCGGCGGCACCGGCCTTGGCCTGGCGATCGCGCACGAGCTGATCCGGGCGCATGGCGGCACGGTGGAGCTGGTCGAAAGCATCGGCGGACGCACCACATTCGCCGTCACCATCCCCGACCAGCCGGTCCGGCTCGACCAGGCCCGCAGCAACGGCCTGCGCCGCCCGGCATGACGGGCCGGCGCTGTTTGCCCCGGCGACCGACCTTTCCTCCTTTCCTTGCAGAAACATGTCACCCGAAGGCGTTTCCGGCTTTGGGCGCGTCTCATGCATCGGAAGCGCCGCCCAGACACGATGCGCCTTGGTGGTTTTGAGGCGCTGGGAAACGGGCCGTCATTGCCGGATGACACGCCTGCGACAAAACTTTTGCCGGATCGGCTTGCTTTTCCGAAATTCAGTCGCTAGGGAACACGTCTCGTCGCGGCCGGTCGTTCACGATCGGATCGCGGGGTCATGGAAAGCATGGCCTGATGCGCGCCCGTAGCTCAGCTGGATAGAGCACCAGACTACGAATCTGGGGGTCAGGAGTTCGAATCTCTTCGGGCGCGCCAAATTTCGCATCGCACATTGCGCTTGGAGCCAATGCTTCGACTTGCCCGGACCTACGCAAGTACACGGTTGGGTGAGCCTGCGTCCACGAACTCCCGTATCAGCTCTGCAGCCTAGGGGCCCTGCGTCTCCAGAAGGAGGTGGCCTGCGTCGAGGACGTGAGCCTCCATCCGGGGAAGGTCGATGAGCCACGACTGAACCTCTGCAATGTCGAAAAAGACATCGTGGCGACCCCAAAGAAGCATCGCTCGGGGTTGATGCTTCGCCAGGTAGTCGGCCACCTCCCCGAACCGGTCGACATATCGGCCGTAGTCGGCCAGCAGCGCCTTCTGCAGATCAAGCCGTCCCGGCAGACACATGACCCGCCAGTCTTCAATCCAACGCTCTGCATCGATCTGCGCCGCGATCTCGGGCGGCAGGCCGGCGACGTACTGGTCGCGGGTTCCCTCAAGGGTCAAATGGGCGGTGGCGGCCTTCTCGTTGCCGGCATTCGGCGCAGCCCAGAAGTCCAATGTGGCTTCCCACTGCGGACCAAAGCCGGAGCGGTGGGCATTGGCATTCTGAATGATGAGGCCTTCGACAAGTTCCGGAGCGCGCATGGCGAGCTGAAACGCCACCGGAGCGCCGAAATCATGCAGATAGAGAAACCTGCGGCCCACGTTGAGACGAGCAAGCAGCTCTTCAATCGCGTTGGCCAGCATGTCGAACGATGGCTCGGATGGGAGATCGGATGCGCCGAAGCCCGGAAGGTCAGGCGCAACGACATAGACGGTGCCGGAGAGCCGGGCGGTCACGTCGCTGAACATCCGAGAGGAATTGGGGAAGCCATGCAGCAGGACGAGCGCGGGTTTGGAGACGTCGCCGGCCGTCCGGACAGCCACCTCGCCGCCAGAGGACAAGGATATTTTCTGGATTTCCGGCACGTCCTTTTTCCTCCACGCCCACGCGATCGCCAGGCTGCATGCTTCGTTCGGTTCGACTTTCGGATTTTAGAGAACGCAAAACGGCGTGGAATGTTGCAAAGCCAAGTCTTCGTGGGCTGTCGCTCAAAGCGCGTGGTAAGACCGGGGGCGGAAACCAGCGGAGCCTGATTTGACCATGCCTTCTTCCACCATCAAGCGTGCGCTGATCACCGGGGCCGGTGCGACCGACGGGATCGGCTTTGCCATTGCGCGGCAGCTCGGCCGTGCCGGCCATGCCGTTTTCCTCACCGGCGCCAGTGCGCGTGTGTTGGATCGCGCCGCCGAGCTTAGTGCCGAAGGCATTGATGCGAACGCTGTAATTGCCGATCTCACCAGGGCTGCCGACGTCGCGCGGCTGCGCGCTGATGTCGGTGCGGTCGATATACTGGTCAACAATGCCGGCATGGGCTCGCTGGCATCGCCATCGGTCGACAAGGCGTTTCTCGCCATGACCGAGGCCGACTGGGATCAGGGGATAGACGTCAGCCTGAAGACGGCATTCCTCGTCACAAAGGCGTTTCTGCCGGCGATGGCCGACGCGGGCTATGGGCGTATCGTCAATATGGCGTCGGTCACCGGGCCGCTGGTGTCTTTCGAAGGCACCGCAGCTTATTCCGCCGCCAAGGCCGGCATGGTCGGCCTGACACGCACGCTGGCGCTCGAAGTGGCGAAAAGCGGTATCACGGCCAATGCCGTGGCCCCCGGCTGGATCGAAACGGGCGCATCGAGCGAGATGGAGCGGCAAGCTGCCCTGAACACGCCGCCGGCGCGGGCCGGACGGCCGGATGAGGTCGCCGCAGGGGTGGTGTTCCTGGCCTCGGAAGGCGCCAGCTATGTCAACGGCGTCCTGCTGGTGGTCGATGGCGGCAACAGCCTTCAGGAGCGCAAAGGCTGAAGGCCTGCCGGCGCTGATACCTTCCGCCAATCAGCGGGAACCAAACCGCTCAGCAGCGGTTTTCCACCTGAAGGGACCGCAAACCTTACGGGTGCGGAATAATGCACGACCATCTGGAACTGGAACTGGCGAGAGCCAGGCAGCGCGTCAAACGTGCGGAATTCTTTCTCGCGCGAGCGAATGAGATGCTGGACGAGGAGCGTGGCGTCGGCATCAGCCTTGCCCTGTGCTGCCGGATCAGATCCGAGCAAAAGCGTGTGGCTGAAGCGCGCTCACGCCTCCGCCATATCGATCCCACCACACATTCCATGACTATGATGCCCTTCGAATCTCCCGGCTGAGCAACGGCTCAGGCCCGCGGCGCGCATCGGTAGCGTCCAGGTGGTTCCTCACGACGCCTTGGCAAGAAAATTCCGATAGTCCGACTTGGCCTGCAGCAGGCGCAGCACATTGTCGCGCGATCCGCGCACATGGGCGCGGGCCAGGCTGCCGGCGCGGCTGGCGTCGCCGGCGCAGATGGCGTCGACGATTTCGGCATGCTCGTCGCGGGCAATCTTCCATTCGTCCAGCCACAGCAGCTCGGTCCAGACATAATGCTGGCACTTGTCGAGGATGCCGCACAGCATGCCGTGCAGCATCACATTGCCGCTGATTTCGGCGATGACACGGTGCAGGTCGATGCCGACTTCCAGCTCCTGGAATTTTTCCCTGTTGGTGCGTTCCGGAATGGCGGCCAGCCGCTCGCATTCGGCCAGCATGGCGCGCAGCCGCGCCTTGTCCTGTTCCGTCGCAGCAGTTGCGGCCAGTTCCGTCGCATGGCCGTCGAGCAGCTCGCGGATCTCGAAGGCCTCGCGGAACATGTTGATGTCGAATTCGGTGACGACATAGCCCTGGCGCGGCCTGCCGGTGACCAGGCCATCACGCTCGAGGCGGTTGAAGGCTTCGCGCACCGGTGTGCGGCTGACATTCAGCTTCACGGCGATGTCGTTTTCGGTGACGCGCGAGCCCGGCGGAATCTGGCCGGTCACGATCATCGCCTTGAGTGAGGAATAGACCGAGTCGCGCAGCGTATTTTTGGTTTCCTTGGCCAAGATTCCCTTCCCACTTCTCCGGTCTTTCAGCCGGAACACGCATAGCTGTAGCCGCAGTCGGCGTAATTTGCCACGCCCGGCGAGGCCCGTCCCCCGCCACTTTGTCCGGCACGAAACGCGTTCATGCGATCGCGCCGGTCGGTGTTGACAAGATCGACCGCTAGGCTACACTCAAAATTGTATACAAGATAGCATGCGAAATCAAAAACAAATGGGAACACCGGTTGGAGAGCCGAAAATGAACAGGACAAGAAGCGTTAGTGTTGTTGCGGTTGCCGGCCTCATGGCCTCGCTCGCTGCCCCCGCAATGGCGGGCGACACCATCACCGTCGCCTCATGGGGCGGCACCTATCAGGAGGCGCAGACCAAGGCGTTCTTCAAGCCGACCGCCGATGCGCTCGGCATCACCATCAAGGAGGACACAACCAACGGCCTCGACGACGTGCGGCTGCAAGTGACCGGCAATGCGGTGAAATGGGACATCACGGAATTGGGCGCCGACGAATGCGCGCGCGGTTCGAAGGAAGGGCTGTTCGAGAAGCTCGATTACGGCATCATCGACAAGAGCGGCATCAACCCGAAGCTCGTCCATGACGACTGGGTCGGCATTTCCTACACGTCGGTCGTGCTCATCTACCGGACCGATGTTTTCGGCGACAAAGGCCCGAAGACATGGGCCGATTTCTGGAACGTCGAGAAATTCCCGGGACGGCGCGCGCTGAGCGGCAGCCAGGCGACGGAAACGCTGAGCGTTGCCGCACTTGCCGAGGGCATTCCGATCGACAAGGTCTATCCGGTCGATATCGACGGCGCCTTGAAATCGGTCGACAAGATCCGCAGCCATGTCGACGCCTGGTGGACCTCCGGCGCCCAGGCCATGCAGCTGGTCAAGGACGGCGAAGTGGATATGGCGAGCATCTGGAACGGCCGCGCCGGCACCTTGAAAAAGGAAGGCGCGCCGGTCAGCTTCTCCTTCGACCAGGGCGTGCTGACCGCCGACTGCATGGTCATTCCCAAGGGCGCCAAGAACAAGGAGGCGGCGATGAAGGCGCTGGCGATGTTCGTCAGCCCGCAATTGCAGGCCAATCTGCCGCTCTATGTCGACAATGGGCCAGCGAACGAAAAGGCCTTCGAGACCGGCAAGATCCCGCCGGACCGGATCAAGGACATCAATTCGTCGCCCGAAAACGTCAAGAAGCAGGTGCTGCAGGATCCCGAGTTCTGGCGCGACAATCTGGTCGAGGCGACGGAAAAATTCAACAATCTGATCCAGCAATAGGCCGCGGCCGGAAGCTCATAGCGAGGCGGCGCAACCCAGCAGCCTGCCTCGCCACCTCTTGTTTGCCGGCTAAGGAGAGAAAAATCTTGTCCATTGCGCCATCCGCGCTGCCGATCGGCATGCGCCGGATCGAGAAACGATTTGGCAGCGTAGCGGTTCTGCGTGACCTGAACCTCGATGTCGAGGCCGGCGAATTCCTGACGCTGCTCGGGCCTTCCGGCTCCGGAAAGACGACGCTGCTGATGATCCTGGCCGGCTTCGTGCGGGCCAATGCCGGCTCGATCAGGGTCGGCGACGACGAGATCATCACCACGCCGCCGCACAAGCGCAACATCGGCATGGTGTTCCAGAACTACGCGCTGTTTCCGCATATGAACGTCTTCCACAACATCGCCTTTCCGCTGAAGCAGCGCGGCGTTGCCGCCGCAGAGACGGCCGAGCGCGTGGAAAAGGCGCTCGATCTGGTGAAATTGCAGGGCCTGGGCGAGCGCCGGGTCGACCAGCTTTCCGGCGGCCAGCGCCAGCGCGTGGCGCTGGCGCGCGCCATCGTGTTCGAGCCGCGCATCGTGCTGATGGACGAACCCCTGTCGGCGCTCGACAAGGGCCTGCGCGAGCATATGCAGATCGAGCTGCGTGCCCTGCACCGGCGGCTTGGCATGACCACGGTCTATGTCACGCACGACCAGCGCGAAGCGATCACCATGTCGGACCGCATCGCCGTCATGAACGGCGGACGTATCGAACAGCTCGACAAGCCCGAAACCCTTTACGCCACGCCGCAAACGCGGTTCGTAGCCGGCTTCATAGGCGAATCGAATTTCATTCCGGTCGAATGCCGCAATGGGTCGGTCTGGTACGAGGACCGGAGAATCCACACCGTAGCGCCGGCGCCTGCATCGGGCCAGCACTTGATGGTGGTGCGGCCGGAGAAGCTGCGGCTGCTCTCGAATGCCGAACCGGCAAGCGGCGTCAACATGCTCGACGCGACGCTCAGCGACATCATCTATCAGGGCGACAGCTTCGTCTGCTACGCAATGCTGCGCGACGGCCGCCAGCTGACATTGCGCGACTATTGCCGCAGCGACGTGCTGGCCAAAATGCCGGCTCCCGGCCAGCCAGTCAGGCTCGGCCTCGATGCACAGGACACGATCCTGGTGGCGGCGGACTGATGAGCGCGCAATCCACTCTCATTGAAGAGACTGGCAGCCGTGCGGGCCGGGAGTTGAACACGCTGGTGCTGCGCACTGATGCACGGCGCGAGTCGTTGCGGCTGATGGCGCTGCTGTCGCCGAGCCTGTTCCTCGTCTTTGCCATCATCATCGTGCCGATCGGCTGGCTGTTCTGGCTATCGCTGTTCGACGAGGCCGGCGCCCTCAGTCCCGCCAACTATGCGCGCTTCTTCGAACAGGCCTCCTACATCAAGACCTTCGTCACCACCTTCAAGGTCGCCTTCATCGTCACCGGCGCCTGTGTCCTGCTTGGCTATCCCCTGGCCTACATGCTATCGCAACTGCCGCGCCGGGCGGCGTCGATCTGCCTGATCTTCGTCATCCTGCCGTTCTGGACGTCGGTTCTGGTGCGCACCTATGCCTGGCTGGTGATCCTGCAGCGCAAGGGGCTGATCAACAGCTGGCTGATCGACCTCGGCGTGATCAACCAGCCGCTGTCGCTGGCCAACAATCTGTCGGGCGTGGTCATCGGCATGACGCACATATTGCTGCCGTTCCTGGTGCTGCCGCTCTACGCCTCGATGAAGACGATCGACACCGACTGCCTGCGCGCCGGCATGAACCTTGGCGCCGGCCCGGTCGCCACCTTCCGGCAGATCTTCTTTCCGCTGTCGCTGCCCGGCCTCGCCTCGGGCGTGGTCATCGTCTTCGTGCTGTGCCTGGGCTTCTTCGTCACCCCGGCGCTGATGGGCGGCGGCAAGGTGATCATGTGGGCCATGCGCATGGAACAAACCACCAGCCTCTATTCCAACTGGGGGGCGGGTGCCGCCCTTGGCGTCGTGCTGCTGGTGGTCACGCTGGCGCTTCTCGGCTTGTTCCAGTGGCTGCTCGGCGCGCGCGCCACCGGTTTATGGAGTTCACGATGAGTAGGGATCTCGGCCTGCCGATCTCGCACCGGCAACGCCTGTGGCTTTACGCACTCGGCGGCCTCGTCCTGTTGTTCCTGATTGCGCCGTCGATCATCATCGTCATCATGTCGTTTTCGGATTCGACGCTGCTGCAATTCCCGCCGCAGCAATGGTCGCTGCGCTGGTACCAGACCTATTTCCAGTCGCTGGAGTGGCGTGACGCGACGATCGTCTCGGTCAAGGTGGCTGTCATGACCGTGCTCGTCGCGACACCGCTCGGCACCGCGGCCGCCTATGCCATCAACAGGGGCACGCTGCGCTTCAACGGCACCATCAACGGGCTGCTGACGGCGTCGCTGATCGTCCCGGTGATCCTGATCGGCATCGGCACCTTCTTCCTCTATGCGCGGATCGGGCTCAACAACACGCTGACCGGCCTAGTCATCGCGCATACGGTGCAGGCACTGCCGCTGGTGGTGCTGACCGTGCTGTCGGGCTTGCGCTCCTACGACATGAACCAGGAGCGGGTGGCGCGCAGCCTCGGCGCCGGCCGTGTCGCCGCCTTCTGGCAGGTGACGATGCCGCAGATCCGCTTCTCGATCGTCTCGGGCGCGCTGTTTGCCTTCATCACCTCCTTCGACGAAGTGGTGGTTTCGCTGTTCATATCGGGCGGCGAGACCACGACCTTGACGCGCCGCATGTTCAATGCGCTGCGCGACCAGATTGACCCGACGATCGCCGCCATCTCGACCTGCCTGATCGTGCTGTCCGTCGTGCTGTTGTCGGTTGCACAGATCTTCGGCCGGCGGCATTGATTCAGATGACCAATTCGCAGAAGTGACCAATTTGCAGAAGTGACTAGGGGATATCCAGACAGAATGCGTGATTTCCAGTTTCCCGGCCGCTCGCCGGTTCGTGCCACTGAGGCGGTTGCCGCGACGTCACATCCGCTTGCAACCCTTGCCGCCATCGAGATGCTGCGCTCCGGCGGCAATGCCATGGATGCAGCGGTCTGCGCTGCCGCCGTGCAGGCGGTGGTCGAACCGCAGTCGACCGGCATCGGCGGCGATTGCTTCGTGCTCTATAGCCCGGCAGGACAAGGCAATGTGCTGGCCTTCAACGGCTCCGGCCGCGCGCCGGCCAAGGCGACGGTCGACTGGTATCTCGAAAAAGGCTTCGACCGCATACCGCTACAGGGTCCGCATGCGGTCACCGTGCCGGGCGCCGTCGATGCCTGGAGCCGCCTGCTCGACGACCATGGCCGCAAGGGCCTTGCCGAGGCGCTGGCGCCCGCCATCCATTATGCCGAAAACGGCTATGTCGTGCATGACCGTGTCGCCTTCGACTGGGCCGAACCGGAAACCGATCTGTCGGCCGACGAACATGCCGCGCGCATCTTCCTGCCCGGCGGCAAGGCGCCGAAGGCCGGCGATGTGCACCGGCAGCCGGAACTGGCGGCGACCTTGCGGATCATCGCCAAGCATGGCCGGACTGGTTTCTACGAAGGCGCTGTCGCCGACGATATCGTGCGCCGGCTCAACGAACTGGGCGGACTTCATTCGGCTGAGGATTTCGCTGCGACCCGAGGCGACTATGTGGCGCCGGTCAGCACCTCCTATGGCGGCCACGACATCCACCAGATGCCGCCGAACAATCAGGGGCTGACGGCGCTTTTGATGCTGAATTTGCTGTCGGGCTTCAAGCTCGGCGGGCTCGACCCCAATGGCGCCGAGCGCCTGCATCTGGAGATCGAGGCCGGGCGGCTGGCCTATCGCGACCGCGACCGTTACGTCGGCGACCAGGACCATGTCCCGGTGCCGGTCAAGCAACTCCTGTCCGGCGGCTATGCCGACCGGCTGCGCGCCGAGATCAACCGCGACCGCGCCATGACCCACCTGCCGCGCGTGGAATTGCCCGGCAGCGACACGGTCTACATCTCCATCGTCGACCGCGACCGCAACGCGGTCTCCTTCATCAACTCGACCTACTATTCGTTCGGCAGCGGCGTCGTCAGCCCGAAGACCGGCATCGTGCTGCAGAACCGCGGCTCGAGCTTCCGCCTCGACCCGGCACACCCGAACGCAATCGCGCCCGGCAAACGGCCGATGCACACGATCATGCCGGGCATGGCGACGAAGAACGGCCGCGTCGTGATGCCGTTCGGCGTCATGGGCGGCGGCTACCAGCCGTTCGGACATGTCCATTTGCTCACCAACATGCTCGACTTCGGCATGGACCCGCAGCAGGCGCTGGATGCGCCGCGAGTGTTTTACAATGACGACATGGTGGAGGCCGAGCGTGGCGTTCCCACCGAGGCAATCGAGGGCCTGCGCCGGCGCGGCCACCGCATCACCGAACCGCATCATCCGCTTGGCGGCGGACAGGTGGTGCTGATCGACTGGGAGAAAGGGACGCTGACCGGCGCCTCCGATCCGCGCAAGGATGGTTTGGCGCTTGGCTACTGAGGCGATCCGTTGTCCAATAGCGTATCCATATCGAGGCAAGCCCGTCAGCGTGGCTCCCGCCAATAGTCGTTCGAAATCCAGTCGGTGATCATGACCAATATTGCAAATCCCAAAGACCTCTCCCGCCGTCTCGCCGCCGGCGCCGACGATGCGCTGGCGATTTCGGCGCCCGACAGGGCGACGCTCACCCATGGCGGATTGCGCAGCCTGATCGCTGACACGGCAAAACAGCTGCATGCGCGCGGCATCGGCCGAGGCGACAGGGTGGCGATCGTGCTGCCGAACGGGCCGGAGATGGCCACCGCCTTCGTCGCCGTGGCGGCGACCGCCTCGACGGCGCCGCTCAATCCCGCCTACCGGGCCGACGAGCTCGATTTCTACCTGACCGACATTGGCGCCAAGGCGATCCTTGTCGCGGAGAGCGAGACCGGACCGGCGGTGACAGTGGCAGAACGCCTAGGCATCGGCGTGCTGCGGCTTGTCGTTCTGCCCGACACACCGGCCGGCAGCTTTATGATCGAGGGCGCGGCGGTCGGACCGCCGGCTGCTCCCGACATGGCCCAGGACAGCGACATCGCGCTGTTGCTGCACACGTCCGGCACGACCTCGCGGCCAAAACTGGTGCCGCTCAGCCATGCCAACATCGCGGCCTCGGCCGCCCATATTGGCGCGACGCTTGGCCTGACGGCCGATGACCGTTGCCTCAACATCATGCCGCTGTTCCACATTCACGGCCTGATCGCGGCCGTGCTGTCGTCGTTGGCATCAGGCGGCAGCATCTACTGCACGCCCGGCTTCAACGCGCTGCGCTTCTTCCAGTGGCTGGGCGAGGCACGGCCGAGCTGGTATACGGCGGTGCCGACCATGCATCAGGCGATCCTGCCGCGCGCAGCGCGCAATGCCGAGGTGCTGGCAGCGGCGCGTCTGCGCTTCATCCGTTCGTCCTCGGCGTCGCTGCCGGCGCAAGTGATGGCCGAACTGGAAGCGACCTTCGGCTGCCCGGTGATCGAATCCTACGGGATGACCGAGGCCGCGCACCAGATGGCGTCGAACCGGCTGCCGCCGGGCCTGCGCAAGCCGGGCAGCGTCGGCGCCTCCGCCGGTCCGGACGTGGCTGTCATGGCGCCCGACGGGCGACTGCTCAAGGCCGGTGAGACCGGCGAGATCGTCATTCGCGGCCCCAATGTGACTGATGGCTACGAGAAGAACCCGGATGCTAACGCCACGGCTTTCGCACATGGCTGGTTCCACACCGGCGACCAGGGCGTGCTGGACGAGGACGGATATCTCAGGGTGACCGGACGGCTCAAGGAGATCATCAACCGTGGCGGCGAAAAAATCTCGCCGCTTGAGGTCGACGATATGCTGATGGATCATCCGGCGGTGGCGCAGGTCGTCACCTTTGCCATGCCGCATGACAAGCTTGGCGAGGAGGTGGCGGCGGCGGTTGTGCTGCGCGACGGCATCAGTGCCACCGAGGGCGACATCCGCCTCTATGCCGCGACGCGGCTTGCCGACTTCAAGGTGCCGCGCAAGATCCTGATCCTGGACGAGATCCCCAAGGGCGCGACCGGCAAATTGCAACGCATCGGCCTTGCCGCCAAACTCGGACTTTGACGATGAAGATCACCATCTTCGGCGCCGGCGCGATCGGCGGCTATCTCGCGGCCAAGCTTGTCATCACTGGGCGGACCGATCTTTCGATCGTTGCGCGCGGCGCGCATCTGGAAGCGATCAAGGCAAATGGCCTGCGCCTGATCGAGGATGGCCGGGAAATGCCGGTCCCCGTCCGGGCCGCCGCCAAGGCAGAGGAACTTGGCGCCCAGGACTATGTCGTGCTGGCGCTGAAGGCTCACTCCCTCACGTCAGCCCTCGACCAGATCGCGCCGCTGCTTGGGGACCACACATCGGTCGTCACCATGCAGAACGGCGTGCCGTGGTGGTACTTCCATGGCGTTGGCGGGCCGCTCGAAGGCACCAGGCTGAACGCGGTCGATCCCGGCGGCGCGATCTGGCAGCGGATCGGGCCGCAGCGCGTCATCGGCTCGGTCGTCTATCCTGCCGTCGAAGTCGATGCGCCCGGGCTCATCCGCCATGTCGAGGGCAAGCGCTTCTCGCTCGGCGAACCCTCCGGCGAGCGCAGCGAGCGGGTCACGCTTCTGGCCAAGGAGATGGTCAAGGCCGGTCTGCAGGTCCCGGTGCGCGACGACATCCGCAGCGAGATCTGGGTCAAGCTATGGGGTAATCTTTCCTTCAACCCGATCTCCGCGCTGACCGGCAGCACGCTGGCGGCGATCGTTGCCGACGATCGCACCCGCACGCTGGCCCGCACCATGATGCTGGAGGCGCAGGCGATCGGCGAAAGCCTAGGCGTGCGTTTTCCCATAGCGGTCGATCGGCGCATCAAGGGCGCCGGCGATGTCGGCGAACACAAGACCTCGATGCTGCAGGATCTCGAGCGCGGCCGGCCGATGGAGATCGACGCGCTGGTGGCCGCAGTCCAGGAACTTGGCCGGCTAACGGACAAGCCGACCCCCACCATCGATGCCGTGCTGGCGCTGGTGCAGCGGCTGGCGGTGGAGCGGGGATGTTATGGGTAAGGCGGGCTTAGAGAGTAGCATGCTGAACGCCATTCACCACGTCGCGCTCATCTGCACCGACTACGACCGGTCGCGACGGTTCTACGTCGAACTCCTCGGCCTCGATCTGATCCGGGAGGTCTATCGGGAAGAGCGACAGTCATGGAAAGCGGATCTGCGGATCGGGTCGGTCCAACTGGAATTGTTCTCCTTCCCTGCACCAGCGATGCGGCCGTCCCATCCAGAGGCGACAGGCCTGAGACATCTAGCATTTGCCGTGGCGAGCCTTGATCCTGTAATCATGCGCCTGCAAGCCGCAGGCGTTGCCGTTGAGCCAATCCGGATCGACCCATATACAGACCAACGGTTTACCTTTTTCAGGGATCCGGATGGATTGCCGCTGGAACTCTACGAAGCCCCATAAGGAACGGTTCGCTTTCGCGACGGGCGCTGTGTACTGCCGGGTCTTATCGGTATCGGCGGAACCGCGAATCTGTGCTAAGCGCCGCCCAAACCAACCAAGGGACGACACCGATGAGCGAACTGACCGTGGCCGAGGCGACTGAAAACATCTATGCCTCGCTCCGAGCGGACAATGCCGACATCGACGCACATATCGCGACGCTTAAGGCAGCGCTGACACGAGAGGGGATAAAACAGGCGGTGTTCGATCCGACCAAGTTGGCGCAGAACAACCGCTCGGGCCGCAAGTTGATGCAGGCTTATTTTCGGCAGCGCGGCGTCAGCGTGAGGTTTTCGGACTAGAACAGTTCATCGCTTCACGGGTCCTCCATCGGCTGCCGAGTGCATAACCGACTCATTCATTCACCAAAACAATTCATAACAGTGACGCTTCGGGCCTTCACAATTGACCGGCTCAATAACAGCTATCTGCCGCCGCAAGTGCTTCGGCGCGGTGAGCTTCGTCCAGTGCGCCAATCCGTCGAACCGACGCATAGAACCTGAAATAGTCGCCCGAACACAGATCGAACAAGCGGAGAAAAGCGGTCACCCGATCACTATAAACGGAAGTCGCGGCGAGCTTCGCGTTGTTGATTGGGGAAGCGAACCAGGCATCGTATCCCCGGTATCGACCCCAGCGCCTGTCGCGCATGTGTCGGTAGCGCATCCGCAGCCGTTCAATCGCGGCCGTCTTTGCGGCCAGCTTTTGCTCCGAGGTGCCGGAGCTGGAATAGACTTGCGTTAACTCGTCCCGGGTCTGCGACACAAGCGCAAGAAATTCAGCTTTGCGCCTCCGGGCAGCTTCGTAACGGCGCAATGCGGCGGTATCGCCAGCCGCGCGCAGCCATTTTTTCACGCCGGTCGTTTCAACGGCGACGGCGAACGCCTCGTTGAATGCGGTATCGTCGTGCACGTAGACGCGCTGGTGGGCCAGTTCATGGAAAACCAGCCCTGCAAGATAGGTTTCATCCTGTCCGAGCATCGTGCTTAGCAGCGGGTCACTTGACCAGCCAAGCGTGGAATATGCCGTGACGCCCGTCACATAGACGTCCATGCCCTGCCCTTGAAGTTCGACAGCGGTTTCAGTCGCCGACTTCTTGGAGAAATATCCCCGGTAGGGCACGCAGCCGAAAACGGGAAAACACCATGTTCGCGGCGTCAGCGAGAATTCCGGCGCGGCGAAGACGGCCCATGTCACCGAGTCACGACCGATATCAACATAGCTGCGGTAGCTATTGTTGTCGGGCAGCGCCAGTTCATCTGTTGCGAACTGTCGTATGGCGCTGGCCGACGCCATTCGGGCGCGCAATGCCTTCGGCGTCGAAGGATCCTCGATCAGTTTTCCGACATCCTTGCGTGCCGTCATGATCTGCAGATGACCGTTCACGGATTGCGCGTAGTAGGAAATTCTGGTGCAGCCGGTCACGCCGGACGCCACGATCACAACGGCAACCAATCGAAAGAATGCGCGCATCACGATTTGCCCATGGCACCGCTCACCCATTTCGATAGGGCGATTGTCGCGATTGCCCCAGGTCACAAGCAGTCGCATGATTTGATCGAGGTCTATAGCTTTCTAAAGAAGCTGGACAAAATATTCGGACCCGCTCCGCCCGGCCGCGAGGCGCATTCTTCTCGCGCCACAGTCGATGACGGGCTGCGACGCCCTGCTCGTGGCAGGAGGCCACCTGACGCGCCCCGGTCACTTCACGGAAAAGTCGACCGCTTCCTTCACCGTGCCGTCAACGGCGATCTGCACCTGATAGGTGCCGACCGGCCAGCCGGCATCCGGCTTGGTCACCGAGGAGTCGACATGGTTTTCGATCATGCCGATTTCGAAGCTGACCTCGTCGATTTTGTAGTTCGCCGGCGCGACACCGCCCGAATCCACCGAAATCCAGCTCACGGTGAGCTTCGATCCCGAGGCCACCGCGTCGGTCAGATCGGCGGAGAGGAAGATGCTGGCCGTATCCGGCGCAAATGTCGCCTGAGTCTCTTTTGCGTCCTTGCTTGCGGACAGCACGATGTTTTCAAAGTCTTCGGCCTGCGCGTGCACAGCGAACGTCCCAACCGCCACCAGGGCGGCGGCCCCTATCATCATCGACCGAATGCGCATGCTCTTCCCTTTGGATTGAAACAACCGCCCGCGTCCGACTCATGTGGCGCGTGCCCACAGCCGCCCTGTAGAATGCGAGGCCAGGGGTTGTCCATGGAGCCCCAGGGCAATCGCTTCGGGTTAACGGGAGGTGCGTATGGGATGCGAATGTGATTCATGAGGGGCTTCGTGATTTGCGGAGCC
>NZ_JAMYSA010000082.1:0-29854 GCF_040321735.1 Mesorhizobium sp. M0293 | reverse complement strand
CCGTCGCATCAAGGTCAAGCGATTGCGACAGCCTCGATATCAGAGCCTGCCAGTCGGTTTCGATCGAATCATTCGTTCGCATCTGACCCAGGAATCACATCTCGATTCCACCAGTCCACACCTAAGTTAGCGCCTATGGGACAGCACCCCCCTCTGTCCTGCCGGACATCTCCCCCGCAAGGGGAGAGATTGGCAGCTTCGGCGCTCCGCTCATTCCTGCAACGTTGGCGGTTGGCGAAACCAGGAACGACATCCGATCTCCCCCCTTGCGGGGGAGATGTCCGGCAGGACAGAGGGGGGTGCGAAGGATCGCGGCGTCCAGCCGCTAGGCTAATGCGCCTCGTCCCAGTTGTTGGCGGCGCGGGCGTCGACGTGCAGCGGCACCGACATGGACACCGCTGGCATCGCCGCATTCTCCATGACGTGACGGACAACCGGGATCGTTGCCTCGACTTCCGCCTCGACCGTCTCGAAGATCAGTTCGTCATGCACCTGCAACAGCATACGAGCCGAAAGGCCTGCTTTTTCCAGCGCCTCCTCCATGCGGATCATGGCACGGCGGATGATGTCGGCGGCGGTGCCTTGCAATCGGGCGTTGATCGAGGCGCGCTCGTTGAACGCGCGGATCGAGGGATTTGAGGACCGGATGTCCGGATAATGGATGCGGCGGCCGAAGATCGTTTCGACAAAACCGTGCTCGCGGGCATAGGCCTTGGTCTCCTCGATGTAGTCGCGGATGCCGGGGAAGCGCTCGAAATATTTCTTGATGTAGTTGCCGGCTTCCTCACGCGGGATCGACAGCTGGTTGGCGAGGCCGAAGGCCGAAATGCCGTAGATGATGCCGAAATTGATCGCCTTGGCGCGGCGGCGGACCTCCGAAGGCATGCCTTCGACCGGCACGTTGAACATTTCCGACGCAGTGATGGCGTGGATGTCGGCGCCGTCAGCGAAAGCCTGCCGCAGTTGCGGGATCTCGGCGACATGGGCGAGGACGCGCAACTCGATCTGGCTGTAGTCGGCCGAGACCAGCCGATGGCTCTTGTCGGTGATGAAGGCGGTCCTGATCTTGCGGCCTTCGGCGGTGCGCACCGGGATGTTCTGCAGGTTCGGATCGGAGGATGACAGGCGTCCGGTCGTCGTCGCGGCCAATGCGTAGGAGGTGTGGACGCGCTTGGTGTCGGGGTGGATGAAGCCGGGCAGCGCGTCTGTATAGGTCGATTTCAGCTTGGTCAGCTGTCGCCAGTCGACGATCTTGCGCGGCAGTTCATGGCCCTCGGCGGCAAGGTCTTCGAGAAGCTGCGCCGAGGTCGACCACTGGCCGGTCTTGGTCTTGGAACCGCCGGGCAGGCCCATGCGCCCGAACAGGATGTCGCCGAGCTGCTTGGGCGAACCGATGTTGATGCGCTCACCGATGAGCTGGTAGATTTCCTCTTCCAGCCGGGCGGCGCCCTGCGCCAGTTCGCCCGACAGCCGCGACAGGATTTGCCGATCGACCGAGATGCCGCGCTGCTCCATGCGTGCCAGCACCGGCACCAGCGGCCGTTCCAGCCGTTCATAGACCGACACCAGCCCCTTGGCGGCAAGCCGTGGTTTCAGCACCAGCCAGAGCCGTAGCGTCATATCGGCGTCTTCGGCGGCATGAGCGGTCGCCTTGTCGAGGTCGACCTGATCGAACCCGACGGAGTTCTTGCCGGAGCCGGTAGCGTCCTTGAGCTGGAGAGGGGTATGACCCAGCCATTTCTCGGCAAGCGAGTCTAGGCCGTGACCATGGGGGGTGCCGGCATCGAGCACATAGGAGATCAGCATGGTGTCGTCGAAAGGCGCGACATCGATGCCATAACGGCTCATGACGACAAGATCGTATTTCAGGTTCTGCGCGATCTTGAGAACCGACTTGTCTTCAAGCAGCGGTTTCAGCAAGGCCAGCGCCTCGCGGAGAGGAATCTGGTTTTCAACCATGCCACCGCCAAGCAGGTCACCATTGCCGCTTTTGTGGGTAAAAGGAATGTAGGCGGCGCGGCCGGGCGCCGTGGCGATGGATATGCCGGTCAATTCGGCCTGCATCGGATCGGCCGACGTCGCCCTGACGTCGAAAGCGGCAAGGCCGGTCCCGATTGCCTCAGCGACCCAGGCTTTCAAGGTCGCGACATCGCGGATGCAGTGATAGGCAGATGTATCGATCTTGCGGGTGGCCGCACTCTCCAGCCTCAGCGCGGCAAGCAGGGAAGGGGTGTCGCCTTGTTTTGACGTTTCTGTCGTTGCCGCTCCGCCGGCCTGGCCAGGCTCGGCGCCGGACTCGGCTCGGGTAACAGCTGGCACTCCGGCCCCGACATCCGGGCCATGGGCATAATCGGCGCGTTCGACTGTCACCGCGACGGCCTGGACATCACCTGCCTCGGTGCCAGTCGCTTCCGCCACGCGGCGAGTGAGCGAGGTGAATTCCATGGTCTTGAGGAAGCCGATCAGTTTTGGGCCGTCCGGCGGGTGCAGCACGAAGTCGTCCAGCCCCTCGGCCACCGGCACGTCGTTCATCAACGTCACCAACTGACGCGAAATGCGCGCCTTGTCGGCATTGGCGATGATGGATTCCCGCCTCTTGTCCTGCTTGATCTCGCCGGCGCGGGCCAGCAGCGTGTCGAGGTCGCCGAACTGTTCGAGCAGTTGTGCTGCCGTCTTCGGCCCGATGCCGGGCACACCCGGCACATTGTCGACCGAATCGCCGGTCAGCGCCTGCAGGTCGACCATCTTTTCCGGCGGCACGCCCCATTTCTCGATGACCTCGGGAATGCCGATCTGACGGTCCTTCATCGGGTCGTACATGCCGACCGTGTCGCCGACCAGTTGCATCAGGTCCTTGTCGGAGGAGATGATGGTGGTGTCGCCGCCGGCCTCGCAGGCGAGCCTGGCATAGGTGGCGATCAGATCGTCGGCCTCATAGCCTTCGGTTTCTATGCAAGGCAGGTTGAACGCCCTGGTTGCCTGGCGGATCAGGCCGAATTGCGGGATCAGGTCTTCCGGCGGCGCCGAGCGGTTGGCCTTATATTCGGGGTAGAGGTCGTTGCGAAAGGTTTTCGACGAATAGTCGAAAATGACGGCGAAATGCGTCGGCACAATGCCTACATCGGTGTTGCGGGCGTCGAGTACCAGCTTCCACAGCATGTTGCAGAAACCGGAAACGGCGCCGACCGGCAGGCCGTCGGACTTGCGGGTCAGCGGCGGTAGCGCGTGATAGGCACGGAAGATGTAGCCGGAGCCGTCGACAAGGAAGAGATGGTCGCCTTTTTTCATGTCGGCAGGGATAGCGCGGCGCGGCGGCTTGGTCCATGCCAAAGGCGGCCTCAAATATCGGTTCCGGCAACACCCTGACAGAACGGCCAGTCGGCCCGTTCACGGCCATGTTACAAAACTGTAATCTTCGTGCCCTTGAATCGCCATGTTCAAAGACACAGATACATGGCATCGGCAATTTTCGCCGAGTCCGGAGCAAGGCCCGTCCCCCGCCTATCCCGGACAACTGCGGCAGCCTATCCCCCCTCTCCGGGCTGCCGCAACGTTTCGAGTAGAAGGCCGCCGTGGTTCCCCCTCCACCACGGCGGTCTTTTTTTACCTCAGACAGGCATTTGCAGCCCGTGGTCCAATGATCGCGGGCTTTTCGTTTTCCTGTCCTGCCTTTACGGTTCCGGTTCTGAATCGAAAGGCTTCATACATGTCCGCAGTTTCCCCCGTCCTCGACCGTCTCGACAAGAATCTCGACCAGAGCCTCGAACGCCTGTTCGGCCTGCTCAGGATCAAGTCGATCTCCACCGATCCGGCCTATGCCGCCGACTGCCGCAAGGCGGCGGAATGGCTCGTGGCGGAGCTCAAGCTGATCGGCTTCGATGCCAGTGTGCGCGACACGCCCGGACACCCGATGGTGGTCGCCCATCACGATGGCCCGGCCGGTTCGCCGCATGTGCTGTTTTACGGCCATTATGACGTGCAGCCGGTCGATCCGATCGAATTGTGGGAAAGCGATCCGTTCGCCCCCGCGGTCAAGGAGGTCGGCCCGGATCACAAGGTGATCACCGGACGCGGCTCGGCCGACGACAAGGGCCAGCTGATGACCTTCGTCGAGGCCTGCCGCGCCTGGAAGCAGGTGCACGGCAATTTGCCTTGCCGCATCACCATCCTGTTCGAGGGCGAGGAGGAATCCGGCTCGCCGTCGCTGAAGCCGTTCCTCGAAGCCAATGCCGACGAGCTCAAGGCCGATTTCGCGCTGGTTTGCGATACCGGCATGTGGGACCGCGACACGCCGTCGATCTGCGTCGGATTGCGCGGGCTGGTCGGTGAGGAGATCACGGTGAAGGCCGCCGACCGCGACCTGCATTCCGGCCTCTATGGCGGTGCTGCCGCCAATCCGATCCGCATCCTGGTCAAGGTTTTGGCCGATATCCACGACAAGGACGGCCACATCACCATTCCCGGCTTCTACGACGGGGTCGAGGAAACGCCGTCACAAATCCTGAAATCATGGGAGACGCTTGGCGAGACGGCCGAGACGTTCCTTGGACCAGTCGGCCTGTCGATCCCGTCGGGGGAAAAGGGCCGCTCGGTGCTGGAACTGACCTGGGCGCGGCCGACGGCCGAGTTCAACGGCATTATCGGCGGCTACACCGGCAAGGGCTTCAAGACGGTGATTGCGGCGGAAGCCTCGGCGAAGGTGTCGTTTCGCCTCGTCCATAAACAGGATCCGAAGAAAATCCGCGCCGCGTTCCAGAAATTCGTCAAGGAGCGCATTCCGGCCGACTGTTCGGTCGAATTCCACCCGCATGGCGGCTCGCCGGCCATCCAGCTTTCCTATGACTCGCCGTTCCTGGCCAAGGCCAAGAATGCGCTGTCCGACGAATGGCCGAAGCCGGCGGTGACGACGGGCAGCGGCGGCTCGATCCCGGTGGTCGGCGATTTTCAGACCTATCTCGGCATGGAATCGCTGCTGGTCGGATTCGGTCTCGACGACGACCGCATCCACTCGCCCAACGAGAAATACGAACTCAGCTCCTTCCACAAGGGCCAGCGCTCCTGGGCACGGATTCTGGAGGCGCTGACCCGCTGAGGCGGCGTGAAAATCAACTTTCAGTTGATTTTTCGGCGGATCGCGGCGAGGACGGGCCACGAGATAAAAGCGCTTCGGTGTCCCTTGCGTATCAAGGGGGCGCCGAGGCTCGACCGGAGAAGACAATGGCCGACATCCGTTTCCACAAAAATGACCTGCCCGACCTCTTGCACTACAATGTCGGGGCGGTGGCCATCGACACCGAGACGCTGGGGCTCAATCCGCATCGCGACCGGCTATGCGTGGTGCAGATCTCGCCTGGCGACGGCACGGCCGATGTCATCCAGATAGCGCCCGGCCAGAAGAAGGCGCCGAACCTCGTCAGCCTGCTGAGGAACCGCGGCATAACCAAGCTCTTCCATTTCGGCCGTTTCGACCTCGCCGTGCTCTACAATGCATTCGGCGTGATGCCCGAGCCGGTGTTTTGCACCAAGATCGCCTCGCGGCTGACCCGCACCTATACCGACCGGCACGGGCTGAAGGACATCTGCTTTGAGCTTCTCGGCGTCGGCCTGTCCAAGGCACAGCAATCATCGGATTGGGCGGCCGAAACGCTGTCGCCCGAACAGCTCGAATATGCGGCTTCCGACGTGCTCTATCTGCACCGTTTGCGCGACGTGCTGGCCGGGCGGCTGGCGCGAGACGGGCGGACAAAGGAAGCCGATGCCTGCTTTCGCTTCCTGCCGACGCGTGCCAAACTCGATCTGATGGGCTGGGACGAAGAGGATATCTTCGCCCATAGCTGACGGTCGTCGCGGCGATCGTCTGCCGATGGCCGGCTTTGGAACCAGATGCGGGCCGCCGCGTTCTGTCGGCTCAGCTTCGTCGGTCCAAGGGGGATAACATGACGGACAGAAAGCCGATAGCGACCGCGCCGACCGATGGCTCCAAGGTCTCCGTCACCTGGAAGGACAGCGACGGCGTCATCAATGAATCCATCGCGCAATATCGCGACGACGGCTGGTGGGTCTACACCGACAGTCACACGCAAAAGAAGGTCGAGCCGACCACTTGGCGGCCTGCCGCAAGCGATGACGACGATTAGAGCAGTTCACCGTTTCACGGAAACGGCGAGCTGCTCTAACTCCTTGTTTGACGCAATCCTCTAGGGAAAGCGCTACGCGCTTTTCCCGGGAAAACGCTTCACACTTTTCCCAGAATTGCTCTGGTGAGCGGCCGCTAGCGAGGCTGGTAGCTTTCGAATAGCCTGAAGCCATTGATATCGAGGCCGATTCGGAGCTTTCCGTTCCGCCGTCGCCTCTTGCTTGGAGGAAATCTATGGGTGTCGAAAGCCTGCTCGTCTTCATCATCATCGGTGCCATCGCCGGCTGGCTCGCCGGTCTCATCGTTTCCGGCTTCGGCTTCGGCCTGATCGGCAACATCATCGTCGGCATCGTCGGCGCGTTCATCGCCGGCTGGCTGCTCCCGCGGATCGGATTCTCCATCGGCGGCGGCATTCTCGCTGCAATCATCCACGCCACCATCGGCGCCATCATCCTGCTGGTGCTGGTCAAAGTCCTGAAACGAGCTTGAGGCTTGATAACGCAAAGAGCGCGCCATGAAACAGAACACGCTCTATCTCATCATTGGCGCGCTCGTCGTCGTGGTCATTGCGCTTGGCGCCTACGTCTACCGAGAGCAGACCAAGCCGAAGGGCGTCGAACTCAAGATCGACGACAAAGGCATCTCGATCCAGCAGAATTGAGGACCCCGGTCATCGTCGCCTTTTGTCGTAGTGAACGGTGCTGATGCGTCGTTCGAACCAGTTCGCAAGCAATTGAATCCACATTGCTTCGATTTTTCCCGACTTAACCCGCCCTTAAATCGCCGCATCTACTCTTCAACCCGAACGCCATAGGCATCGGGGATATCAAGCACAGCGCATGGCGAACCGCAGAGACAGCCGCATCGAACCCAGTTTCGAGGGACCGCCGCAGGCACGATCCTCGGCGGGTCTTTCGGTGAACGAGGAGGATCGCGTCGTGCCGAGCAATCGCAAAGCCTCCGCAAAACGCAAGCCGGCCAAAGGAAAATCGTCGCGGGCCAAGCGCGGCAGAAGCCGGCGCGGCCTGTTCGGCGTGCTCGGCCGGCTGTTCTACTGGTGCTTCGTGCTCGCCATCTGGGGCGGCATCGCGGTGGCCGGCATCGTCGTCTATTACGGCGCCAAGATGCCGGCGGCGACGACCTGGTCGATCCCCGACCGCGCACCCAATATCAAGATCGTCTCGGCCGATAGCCAATTGCTCGCCAATCGCGGCATGAGCGGGGGCGAAGCCGTCGGCCTGCACGAAATGTCGCCCTATATCCCCGAGGCCGTCATCGCCATCGAGGACCGCCGCTTTTATTCGCATTTCGGCATCGACCCGATCGGCCTGTCGCGCGCCATGGTGACCAATGTTCTGGGCGGGCATTTCTCGCAAGGCGGCTCGACGCTGACCCAGCAATTGGCCAAGAACCTGTTCCTGACGCCCGACCGTACGCTGGAGCGCAAGGTGCAGGAGGTGCTGCTGGCGTTGTGGCTGGAGCACAAGCACACCAAGGACCAGATCCTCGAAATGTACCTCAACCGGGTCTATTTCGGTTCCGGCGCCTATGGCGTCGAAGCGGCCTCGCGCCGCTATTTCGGCAAGAGCGCGCGCGACGTCACCCTGTCGGAAGCCGCCCTGCTTGCCGGCCTGTTGAAAGCGCCGTCGCGGTTGTCGCCGGCACGTGACCCCAAGGCCGCCGAAGAACGCTCGCAACTGGTGCTTGCCGCCATGCGCGACGAGGGCAAGATCAGCGCCAAGGAACTGACCTCTGCGATGAGCGCGCCGGCAACGCGCGCGCCGTCCTACTGGACCGGCTCGGAGAACTACGTCGCCGACACCATCATGGAAGAACTGCCTGATCTGATCGGCGACGTACGCGGCGACATCGTCGTCGACAGCACCGTCGACCTGAACCTGCAGAAGCTCGCCGAACAGTCTATCCGCAGGCTGATCGACGAAAGTGGCAAGAAGCTCAACGTCAGCCAGGGTGTCCTGGTGTCCATCGACGATTCCGGCGCGGTGCGCGCCATGGTCGGCGGCTACGACTATTCGACCAGCCAGTTTGATCGCGCATCCGAAGCACGCCGCCAGCCGGGCTCGGCATTCAAGCCGTTCGTCTATATGGCAGCCCTTGAAGCCGGCCGCACACCCGACAGCGTGCGCAACGACGCGCCGATCAAGATCGGCAACTGGACGCCCGACAATTACCACGGCAAATATTTCGGCAAGGTGACGCTGGCCACCGCATTGGCCAAATCGCTGAATTCGGTCGCGGCCCAGCTGACCATGGAGGTCGGGCCCAACGCTGTGGTCGAGGCGGCCCACCGCATGGGCATCCAATCCGATCTGCAGTCCAACACCTCGATCGCGCTCGGCACCTCGGAAGTGACGCCGCTGGAACTGACATCGGCCTATGTCCCCTTTGCCAATGGCGGCTACAAGCCGGACATCCATTTCATCCGCCGCGTGACGACCACCGATGGCAAGGTGCTCTACGACAGCGGTGGCGGCAACGCGCCGCGCGTGGTCAAGCCCGAGATCGTCGGCATGATGAATTCGATGATGACGGGTACGGTCGAGATCGGCACCGCCCGGAAAGCGGCTTTCGCCTGGCCGTCGGCCGGCAAGACCGGTACCAGCCAGAATTCGCGCGATGCCTGGTTCGTCGGCTACACCGCCAACCTCACCACCGGCGTGTGGTTCGGCAATGATGATGGCAGCCCGATGAAGAAGGTTACCGGCGGCGCATTGCCGGCGCAGGCCTGGCACGAATTCATGGTCGCAGCCCACGAGGGCGTGCCGGTGCGGCCGCTGCCCGGCACCTGGAAATCGACGCCGGCCGACACCATCGTACCCGACGAGATACCCTCGGCAAACAACACACCACCGGCGCCGGTTCCATCAGCGTCCGTCGGCCAGCAGGCGCGGCCAGCCGCACCGGTCGCCCAAGCGCCAGCGCCGGTCCGCGCGGCGCGTCCCGCTCAGACCGTCGATGCCGATGATGGCCTTTCCATGCCCGAGGATGACGGCGCCACCGCGTCGATCAAGCACCCGGTGCCGCCGGGTGACGTCGGCGGTCCGCGCAAGAAGCGGCAGACCTCGATCCTCGATCTCCTTGGCGGCGGCTGAGCGGCAACTCGCCTCTCGCCTCCGAGACGCGGTTCGGCTACACCTCCCAAAATGACCGAACTCGACACCAGAAAGACCATCGTGCTGACCGGCGCCAGCCGCGGCATCGGCCACGCCACGGTCAAGCGCTTTTCGCGCGAAGGCTGGCGCGTCATCACCTGCTCGCGCCAGGCCTTTGCCGAGGATTGCCCGTGGCCAGCCGGGCCGGAAGACCACATCAAGGTCGATCTTGCCGATCAGGAGGATGTCGGCATCGCCGTGTCGGAAATCCGCCATCGGCTGGAAGCGCATGGCGGCCAGCTGCACGCGCTGGTCAACAATGCCGGCATCTCGCCAAAACTGAAGGACGGCAACAGCCGCATGGACTCGATCGACACGCCGATGCATGTCTGGCGCGACGTGTTCCAGGTCAATTTCTTCGCGCCGATCATGCTGGCGCGCGGCCTGTTCAAGGAATTGGCCGCGGCCAAGGGCTCCATCGTCAACGTCACCTCGATCGCCGGAACCCGCGTGCATCCCTTCGCTGGCACCGCCTATGCGACATCGAAGGCCGCACTCGGCTCGCTGACACGGGAGATGGCGCATGATTTCGGCCCGCACGGCATCCGCGTCAACGCCATCGCGCCGGGCGAAATCGATACCGCGATCCTGTCACCGGGCACGGACAAGATCGTCGAGACGATCCCGCTGAGAAGGCTCGGCACCACGGCTGAGGTCGCCGACATCATCTTCTTCCTGTGCTCGCAGCAGGCATCCTATGTGACGGGCTCGGAAATCCACATCAATGGCGGCCAGCACGTGTGACAAAACAGGGTGATCATCCGGTTATGGTGAGAACGGCCTTGCCGCTGAAGCTGCGCTGTCGCAGTGCGTCCAGGGCGTGAGCAATGTCTGTCCACGGGATGGTAAGGGCCACGCGCGTTTCGAGCCGGCCAACGGCGACCAGAGCGAGCAGCGAGGCGATGTCCGCGCCAATGCCTGGACCTGAGGTGTAGTACGCAAAGGTTTGAAGCCTCGCGCCCTCATGATCCGGAACGAACTGGCGGAATCCAACGGGCGTCAGTTCGCCGCTGCTCGAACCGAACATGACGATGGTTCCGCCAGGCGCGACGCGTTCGATCGCGTGTGCGAGGCTTTGGCCACCGACCGATTCGGTGATCAGCGAAAACGGTCCCTCAGCCAACTCGATCGACTCGACAACCTGCATAGCTCCCAGGCCGCGGAGATCGTCGGCATGCCGGGCGGCGGCGATCGCGGTCACCGAGGCGCCTTGCTCGCGGGCGATCTGGATCTGGAAACGGCCGACCGCACCGCTTGCGCCGGTGATCAGGACCCGCTGGCCGGCCAGATCGCCGCCATGGCGCAAAGTCCTCAGCGCCGTCGTGCCCGCGACCGGAAGCGTGGCGGCGGAGACGAAGCTGACGTCATCCGGCAGGACTGCGAGGCGGTCGGTTGGCACGGCGACCCGTTCGGCCCATCCGGCCTGGTCGACCAGAGCCGCAACCCGGGTGCCTACGGCTGGCCCGGAGCCATCGGCTGCTGCCCGTTCGACAATCCCAACGATGTCCTGACCCGGGATCCAGCCGTTCGAACGGATGGCAAGCAGGCGCAGTTCGCCACGGTTCAACGAGGTCGCATGGACCGAGACAAGCGCCTCGTTCGGGGTCGGTTGAGGCTCGGCAAGCTCCGCGATCTTCAGTCCGGTCGCGCTGACGGAAGAGATGACGAGGGCGAGCATGGTTCATACCTCATTGCTGCGTGGTGGACGCACCGCTCATTCGCAAGTGGACCCTATCGATTTTTGCCTTTGAATAATTTAGATATGAAGGCAATTGATCGCTAAAAACCGTCAACCATGAAGCAGCCTCTCCGCTACCCTTGGCTCGATTTCGATGTGGATGACCCTTCCGCGCCAGCGATTGCCGTGCGCGTCGACGTCCCCGAGACCAGAGCGGAAGTGCCCGCCCATCGGCACCGCAAAGGGCAACTCGTCTTCGCGCTCGGAGGCGGCGTCACATGTCGCGTCCCCAGCGGCCTGTGGATGGTGCCGCCTCATTGCGGGGTGTGGATTCCAAGCGGCATGGAGCACAGCAATGTCGCGACCGCCAATGCCCGGATTTTTTTCGTCTACATCGAGCCGGGAGCCGCCGATCTGCCGGAACGCTGCTGCACGCTTTCGATCTCGCCGCTGCTGCGCGAACTGATCATCGAGCTGTCCGATGGTGCGCAGGACGATCAGGCGAGGGATGAGCTTTTGACCAGGACCCTGCTTACCGAGCTGCCGCGTATGCCTGTCCAGCAGTTGCATCTGCCGATTTCGTCCGAGCCGCGCTTGCGGCGGATAGCCGAAGCGCTGGCGCAAGATCCTGCCGATCGCAGCACACTGGCAGAATGGGCCAACCGCGTTGCGCTCAGCGAGAGCAGTCTCGCCCGTCTCGTGGTGAAGGAGACAGGGCTGAGCTTCGGACGCTGGCGCCAGCAATTGCACCTGATCGTCGCAATACGAGAGCTGGCCTCGGGTGCGAGCGTGCAGCAGGTTTCGGGCGACCTCGGCTACGGGTCGGTCACGGCCTTCATCACCATGTTCAAGAAGGCGCTTGGGAAGCCCCCGGCAAAATACCTCGGCAGTGTCGTACAGCCTAGCGGCTCCGCATTCGTCGCGTGATCAACCCGCCTGCGAACAGGGTCGGCTCAGGCCGCGGATGGTTCAGCAGCCTCCAGCTTGTGGCCAAGCACCTCTTCGACAATGCCGCGGGCGATTTCGCGCTCGCCCATGATCACCGTATCTGCGCCGAGGCCCTTGAGGTGCTCGACCTCGGCGTCGGAATGGGCGCGGGCGATGACGTTGATGCCGGGATTGGCGGCGCGTGCCCGCAAAACAATCTGGCCGGCCTCGAAGGCATTGGGGATGGCCAGGATCAGCCGCCTGGCACCCTCAGGATTGGCGGCGGCGAACACTTCGGCATTGGCCGCATTGCCGGAGACGGTCTCTATGCCGTCGGCCTTCAGCCTGACCAGTGTCTTGTCGGCATCCTCGACGACGAGGAAGGGTAGGGTGGCCTCTCTCAGCGCCGCACCGACGAGGCTGCCGACGCGGCCATAACCGATCAGGATGGCATGGTTGGTGAGGGTTGTCCTGGGCGGCGGCCCGTCTTCCCCCTTCGTCGTGGCTGCAACAGAGGCCACCTGGCCCGGTTCCGTCGCTGGACCAACCGGCTTTGCCTCGGCCGGCGGTGCCGTCCTGGCGGCGCGCCGCTCCAGCCAGGGCTTCATCCAGTCGATGGCGAGGAACATCAGCGGGTTGAGGACGATCGACAGGATGGCGCCGGCCAGGATCAAGTCGCGGCCCTGTTCGGGCAATAGTTTCAGCCCGACGCCGAGTTCGGCCAGGATGAAGGAGAATTCGCCGATCTGAGCAAGGCTTGCCGAGATCATCAGCGCGGTGGCCAGGGGATGGCCGAAGGCAACGACGATGACGAACGCCGCCAACGATTTGCCGATGACGATGATGGCCAGCGTCGCCAGGATCGGCCAGCCATTGCTGATCAGGCTGAACGGGTCGAACAGCATGCCGACCGAGACGAAGAACAGCACGGAAAAGGCATCGCGCAGCGGCAGCGATTCTTCCGCCGCGCGGTGGCTAAGCTCGGACTCGCTCATGATCATGCCGGCGAAGAAGGCGCCCAGCGCCAGCGAGACCCCGAACAGTTTTGCCGCGCCGAAGGCGACGCCGAGCGCTATTGCGAGCACCGCCAGCCGGAACAGCTCGCGTGAGCCGGTGTGAGCGACATAGTGCAGGATCCAGGGAATGACGCGGCGGCCGACCAACAGCATGACGACGACGAAAGCGGCGACCTTGGCCAGCGTGATGCCGACGACGCCCCAGATGCCGTAGCTGGCCGGCAGCGACAGCAGGCCACTCGCATGGGCGTCGGCCTGCTCCTGGCCGCCGAGCACGCCGGCGAGCGCCGGCAGCAGCACCAGCGCCAGCACCATGGCCAGGTCCTCGACGATCAGCCAGCCGACGGCGATGCGGCCGCGCTCTGTCTCGATCAGGCGGCGTTCCTGCAAGGCTCGCAGCAACACCACGGTCGAGGCAACCGACAGCGCCAGGCCGAACACCAATCCGGCGCCCATCGACCAGCCGAGCATCCACGACAACCCGGCACCGAGTGCTGTGGCAAAGCCGATCTGGACGATGGCGCCGGGCACGGCGATGGCGCGTACCGACAACAGATCCTTCAGCGAGAAGTGCAGCCCGACGCCGAACATCAGGAGAATGACACCGATTTCGGCCAGTTCGTTGGCAAGGCCGGCATCGGCGACGAAGCCGGGCGTGTTCGGCCCGACCAGCACGCCGGCTACGAGATAGCCGACCAGTGGCGGAATGCGGAAGCGGTTGGCGAGCGCGCCGAAGACGAAAGCCAGCCCCAGACCGGCGACGATGGTTGCGATAAGGGGCGTGTCATGCGGCATTGTCTATGGAGCGCCTTTCAAAACCAGCGATGTCGGATGGGCGCCACCCTAAGCCGCCGCCTGTTTGCAATATGGTGGATGGGGCGTCGGCGATGCAACCCGCAAAGCCATGAAATCGACGGTGCGGCCGCAAAAACTTGACCGGCGGCCGAGGAAGCCGTCGGCCCGATTTGCATTTCCTCGATGGTATTCCGCCTCGGTCCGGCGCGATTTGCTCACAACGATCAGGCTGCCCGCAGCAGGGCCTCGATCTCGAATAGGGCGTGGTTGGTCAGTGTCTTGGGAATTTCGGCGGTCACCTTGTCCTCGACCTCCTTGTGAAGCTTCTTGCGCATTGTCCCAAGCACCATCGGTGGTGCGACAAGCACGATCTCCTTGAACTCGCCGCTATGAGCGAGCTTGTAGAGCCGGTCAGCAATCTCATCGGCGAAACGCTCCTTGCCGAAGCGGTGCCAGTCCGTATCCTCGACCGCGCTGCGATGCACGGAGGGGCCATTATTATATCGGCCCGGGCTGTCGCTGCCTTGCTCGCGGGTGGGCGGGTTATCCTGTTCGATTTCCTGCACGACCTCGAGGTTCGGATATTTGTTGTCGCCGGCATTCCTCAGGAAAAGCGCCTTTTCGCCATCGGCCACTAAAACCCATGTGCCGTGCTTCAGGTTGATTGTGCTCATGATGACAGGCTCCTTTTTGGACCGCTCGGGCATCGTGCCGCGACCGGATTTCCATCTGACGTGACAGGCCTTTCGGGGAACGCGTCCCCAGGCAGTAATGTTCCAACCAGGACCATCACTGCGTTGTACATTTGGGTTATCCAATGTCTGCGGCTTTAATCTACTAAATTGGTAGAATTTAGAAAAAACTGTTTTGCGGCATTTCTCGTCGGGCGCTAAAAGAGCTGTAAATCAAGGCCTGCGACAGCAGCTTGAATCCGCTCTGTCCGTCGATGAGAAATATTTTTCTCTTGGCTGGGATGCTTTCAGAAAAGCGATTGCATCCCGACGGGCGATGCGCGAGTGCGTTCCTTCTGGTTTCTCGCGCTCGCGCGTAGAACTGCAAGCCTGTTCAGGATTCCGCTCGCGCCCATGTCGTACACTGCACCCAAACTCAACGCCTTCCCCGTCTTCATGCGGGTCGAGGGGCAAGTTGTGGCCATTGTCGGCAGCGGTGAAGAGGCGCTGGCCAAGGCGCGGCTGATCGGACAGTCCAGCGCGATCTTGCGCATCGTCGCCGAACATGCCGAGCCCGACCTGTCGGCCTTCATCGCCCAGACCGGTGCGAACCATTTTGCCGCTGCTTACGACGCGCCGCAGCTCGAAGGCGCGGTCATGGTGTTTGCGGCCAATGGCGACGAGGAACTCGATCGCCGCGTGGCCGCGGATGCGCGCCGGCTGGGAATTCCGGTCAATGCCGTCGACCGGCCGGAACTCTGCGATTTCTTCACCCCGGCGCTGGTCAACCGCGCGCCGGTTGCCATCGCCATCGGCACCGAAGGCGCCGGCCCGGTGCTTGCCCAGATGCTGCGCGGCCGCATCGACCGCATGCTGTCGCCGTCGCTCGGGCCGCTGGCAACGCTCGCGGCGTCGTTTCGCGGAGCTGCTGAAAAGCTGCTGCCGAAAGGCAATGCCCGCCGTCGCTTCTGGAACGATTTTTTCACTGGTGCTCCTGCCCGCGCGGCTGAAGCCGGCCAGCTTTCGCAGGCGCATGACGCTACCGTCGATCTCCTGCTGTCGAATGCGCCGGGTTTGGGCCACATCGCCCTGGTCGGCGCCGGTCCGGGCGCCGAGGATCTTCTGACCCTCCGCGCCCATCGTCTGCTGATGGAGGCCGATGTCATCGTCCATGACGCGCTGGTGCCGGAGGCGGTCGTTGCCATGGGCCGCCGCGATGCCGAGCGTCTGCCGGTCGGAAAGCGCAAGGGCTGTCACACCAAGAGCCAGGCTGAGATCAATGCGCTGCTGGTCGAACTTGGCCGTGAAGGCAAGCGTGTCGTGCGGCTGAAGTCGGGCGATCCGCTGGTGTTCGGCCGGGCTGGCGAAGAGATGGCGGCACTGCGTGATGCCGGCATCGCCTATGAGGTGGTTCCGGGCGTCACCGCGGCTTTCGCCGCCGCCGCCGATTTCGAACTGCCGCTGACCTTGCGGGGCGTTTCCTCATCGATGGTGTTCACCACCGGCCACGACCTCAAGGGCAATTCGCTGCCCGACTGGGCCAAGCTCGCCATTTCGGGCGCCACCGTCGCCGTCTATATGGGCCGCTCGGTGGCGGCCGAGGTTGCCGGTCGGCTGATCGAGGCCGGGTTGTCGCCGGATACGGCGGTGGCCGTGGTCGAGAATGCCAGCCTTGCCAACCGCCGCCGGTTCCACGGCACGCTTGCCGACCTGCCGTCGCTGGAAGCGCGCGCCGATCTTTCCGGCCCGGTCATGACCATCATCGGCGATGCGGTCGCCGGCGCCAACTTTGAACGGTCCGAGCCGCTCGCGGCACACAGACATGAAGGCGCGTCCAGTTCGGCCGCCGAAGGAGTTCAGTCATGAAGATTCTGACCGCCAACCGCCTGACCGACGGCATTGCCGTCTGGTACGCCGATGGCGGCTGGGCCGAGACGGTGGACCATGCCGACCTCGCCCATGACAAGGCGGCTGAGGATCGCCTCGAGGCGATCGGCGCCAAGGCCTATGCCGCCAATGAAGTGGTCGACGTGAATTTGATCGATGCCGATGTCGTCAACGGGCTCGTCGAGCCGGTGCGGTTGCGCGAGAAAATCCGCGCCGCGGGCCCGACCATCCGCAACGATCTCGGCAAGCAGGCTGCCAAGCAGGCGACTTGGGCAGCATAACCAAGACACCAGGCATGGGCGGACGCGCCCTGAAAGACGAAGCATGTACCGTTACGATGAGTTCGACCACGATTTTGTCCAGGCCCGCGTCGCCGAGTTCAGCGACCAGGTCCAGCGCCGCCTTGCCGGCGAGATCACCGAGGACCAGTTCCGGCCGCTCAGGCTGATGAACGGCGTCTATCTTCAGCTGCACGCCTATATGCTGCGCATCGCGGTGCCCTATGGCACGCTGAACGGCAAGCAGCTGCGCATGCTGGGCCACATCGCCCGCAAATACGACAAGGGTTACGGCCATTTCACCACACGCCAGAACATCCAGTTCAACTGGCCGGCGCTGTCGGACATTCCGGCGATCCTGGCCGATCTGGCAAGCGTCGAGATGCATGCCATCCAGACCAGCGGCAATTGCATCCGCAACGTCACCGCCGACCATTTCGCTGGTGCCGCCGCCGATGAGGTCGCCGATCCGCGCCCCTATGCGGAAATCCTGCGCCAGTGGTCGTCGGTGCATCCGGAATTCTCGTTCCTGCCGCGCAAATTCAAGATCGCGGTGACGGGAGCCGAGCGCGACCGCGCTGCCATCCAGACCCACGATATCGGCTTGCACCTGAAGAAGAACGCCGCCGGCGAACTCGGCTTCGCCGTCTATATCGGCGGCGGCCAGGGCCGCACGCCGATGGTCGCCCGCAAGATCCGCGACTTCCTGCCGGAAGCCGACCTTCTGTCCTACTGCACGGCGATCCTGCGCGTTTACAACCTCTATGGCCGCCGCGACAACAAGTACAAGGCGCGCATCAAGATCCTCGTCCACGAGACCGGCGTCGAGGAAATCACCCGCCAGGTCGAGGCCGAGTGGCATGAGTTGAAGGACGCCGAGCTGAAGCTGCCGGAAGCCGATATTCGTGCCATCGAAGCTTATTTCGCGCCGCCGGAACTCGCCGACCGACCGGAAGGCGACCAGGCGGTCAAGCTGGCGCGTCTGGATTCCAAGGGGTTCTCGGAATGGCTCGACCAGAATGTCGTGACGCACCGCCATCCCGACTACGCTGCGGTGACGATCTCGCTCAAGGGCATCGGCGAGGTGCCCGGCGACGCCTCGGACAGCCAGATGGAAGCGGTCGCCGACATCGCCGAAAAATATGCTTTCGACGAGCTGCGTGTCAGCCATGAGCAGAATCTGATCCTGCCGCATGTGGCGCGCGTCGACCTCAAGGCGGTCTATGATGCGCTGGTCGGCATTGGCCTGGCGACGGCCAATTCCAACCTGATATCGGACATCATCGCTTGCCCGGGGCTCGATTACTGCGCGCTGGCCACGGCGCGCTCGATCCCGATCGCGCAGGAAATCTCGCGCCGCTTCGCCTCGCTGGAGCGGCAGCGCGAGATCGGCGAACTGAAGCTGAAGATCTCCGGCTGCATCAATGCCTGCGGCCATCACCATGTCGGCCACATCGGCATCCTCGGCGTCGAGAAGAAGGGCTCCGAACTCTATCAGGTGACGCTGGGCGGCTCGGCCGATGAGAATACCTCGGTCGGCGAGATCATCGGCCGCGGCTTCTCGTCGGAAGAGATCACCGACGCCATCGAGCAGATCGTCGAGACCTATCTCGGCCTTCGGCTCGACCCACAAGAGAAATTCATCGACGCCTACCGCCGAGTCGGTCCCGCGCCGTTCAAGGAGGCGCTCTATGCTGGCGAAGCCAAGGCCGCTTGACCGTATCACCGACGTCGATGACGGCATCGCCGCCAAGGCGGCGGGGCTTGATGCGCTTTACGGTCATTTGAACCCGCTCGAGATCATCGAACGCTCGGCCCGCGACCTGTTTCACGACGAGATCGCGGCGGTGTCGTCGTTCGGCGCGGATTCGGCTGTGCTGCTGCACATGATCGCCAAGATCGATCGGGCGTTGCCTGTCATCTTCCTCGACACCGGCAAGCATTTCGAGGAGACGCTCGGCTATCGCGACGCGCTTGCCGCCGATTTCGGGCTGACCAATATAAGGGTGATAAAGCCCGAGGAAGCGGCGCTCGAACGGATCGATCCGACGGGCAATCTGCATCAGAGCAACACCGATGCCTGCTGCGACGTGCGCAAGGTCGAGCCGCTGGCGCGTGGCGTTGCACCTTTCCGCGCCTGGTTCACCGGCCGCAAGCGCTTCCAGGCCGCGACGCGGGCAGCGCTTCCGGTGTTCGAGGCCGTCGGTCCGCGCATTCGTATCAATCCGCTGGCGCACTGGACGACATCGGATCAGGCCGACTATATGCGCGTGCATGCGCTGCGCGAAAATCCGCTGGTCGCCTATGGCTATCTGTCGATCGGCTGTTTCCCATGCACGCAGCCGGTGCAGCCGGGCGAGGACGCGCGCAGCGGCCGCTGGGCCGGCCATGCCAAGACCGAGTGTGGCATTCACCTGTCGGGACTGGAGAAGTCGCTGACCGACGCATCACTATAGGGTATGTTGATATTCAGCCGGCCTGCGAATGGCGGTTTCCTCTTCCGGTGCTCACGTACCCAAAAGTACGCTCCGGTTCTCGGAAGCCACCATTTTCGGCCCGGCCTGACCTGAATCTCGACACGCCCTAGGACCTGGGATTCTTTGGGACTTTAGGATTTTTGATGACTGAACCGACGACGCCGGAGATCCGGCTCTGGACCCCTCAAGGTTTTCGCGAGGATGAGTGGGCTCATGCCGAAAACGCGGATGCGCTTTCCGGCAACGGTCGCTTCATCCTGCCGCTGCAGGCGTTTCTCGATCTCGAGCCGGAGGTGCGCCGTTCGGCCAAGGAACGGCTCGGCGTCGTGCTGCAACCGGGCGATCAACTCGAGAAGATCGCCGACCTCCTCGACCAGTTGTCGCTGGTGGCACTGGCCTTCCCGGCCTTCAGCGATGGCCGCTCCTTCTCCAAGGGCGAACTGCTGCGCGGGCGCTATCATTTCGAGGGCGCGGTGCGCGCCACCGGTCAGGTTCTGGTCGACCAGTTGCCGCATATGCTGCGGCTTGGCTTCGACGAGTTCGAGATTTCGAATCCGGTGCTGTTGAAGCGGCTGGAGGGGGGACGTACCGGCGGGTTGGGGCTCTACTACCAGCCGGCCGCCGTATCGGAGCCCAAGGGCCCAAAATATTCCTGGCGCCGCATTCGCAACAGCTGACGCAGCGGTAATTTCCGACGTCTTTACATCGGCTCTGATCGGGCCTTCTCTGGGACCATCCGTACGGAAATATCCGCCGGGTGCATGGCCCCGAAAGCAAAGCTTTCGGAAAGGACCATGCATAGTTTCAAGAGTCTTGGAGCGTCCTTTGCGCGTCCTTTGGACGCGCGGCGCTCCAACCGGAGGGGACCATGGACTTCGACTATGTCATTGCCGGTGGCGGGTCCGCCGGCTGCACGCTTGCCGCGCGGCTCTCCGAAGATCCATCGAAAACGGTCTGCCTGATCGAAGCCGGCGGCGAGGGCAAAAATCTGCTCGTCCGTGCCCCGGCAGGCGTCATTGCGTTGCTGCCCGGCCGGCCGAAAATCAACAACTGGGCCTTCGAGACGGTGCCGCAGCAAGGCCTTGGCGGCCGCAAGGGCTACCAGCCGCGCGGCAAGGCGCTGGGCGGCTCCAGCGCCATCAACGCCATGCTCTATGTCAGGGGCCACCGCAGCGACTATGACGAATGGGCCGATCTCGGCTGCGACGGCTGGTCGTGGGACGAGGTGCTGCCCTATTTCCGGCGCGCGGAAGGCAACCAGCGCGGCGCTGACGCTCTGCGCGGCGGCGACGGGCCGCTGCGGGTTGCCGAGCAGCAGGAGCCGCGTGCGCTCTCCCGGGCCTTTCTCGAGGCCTGTGGCGAAAACCAGATCCGTCGCAACGATGATTTCAACGGGGTCGAACAGGAAGGGGCCGGGCTTTATCAAGTCACGCAATTCTGGGGCGAAGGCCGCAACGGCGAACGCTGCTCGGCGGCCGCCGCATATCTGCATCCGGCTATGGATCGGCCAAACCTTACCGTCATCACTGGAGCGCACGCCACGGGCATCGTCCTTGACGGCAAGCGGGCCACCGGCGTGCGCTACCGCTTGGGCAAGGGTGAAGCCGTTGTCAGGGCCAGGCGGGAGGTCATCGTCTGCGGTGGTGCCTTTGGTTCGCCGCAACTTTTGTTGTTGTCCGGGATCGGCCCGGCTGTCGAACTTGCAGCGCACGGAATTCCGATCGTCCATGAGTTGCCGGGCGTCGGCAAGAACCTGCAGGATCATCTCGATTTCATCATGGGCTGGACATCGAAGGATGCCGACATGATGGGCATCGGACTGCGCGGTCTGCCGGGCCTGCTGCGGCACCTGCGGCGCTGGCGCAAGGATGGCGGCGGCATGATCGCCACACCCTATGCCGAGGGTGGTGCCTTCCTCAAATCCGACCCGGCGATCGACCGGCCGGACCTGCAACTGCACTTCTGTATCGCCATCGTCGATGATCATGGCCGCAAGCTGCATATGGGCTATGGCTTTTCCTGTCATGTCTGCGTGCTACGGCCGCATTCGCGCGGCGAGGTCGGGCTGTCGGCGCCGGATCCGTTGGCGCCACCGCGCATCGATCCGCGCTTCCTGTCCGACGAACGCGACGCCGACTTGTTGCTTAGGGGTGTCAGAATGATGCGCGGCATATTGGAGGCGCCGGCCTTGGCCAAATACCGCAACAAGGAAATCTACACCGCCGGCGTTTCGGGCGATGCCGAGCTGATGGCCCATATCCGCGCCCGCGCCGATACCGTCTATCACCCTGTGGGTACCTGCAAGATGGGTATCGACGATATGGCCGTGGTCGATCCGCAGCTGCGTGTGCGTGGCATGCAGGCCTTGCGGGTTGTCGACGCCTCGGTGATGCCGGCGCTGATCGGCGGCAACACCAATGCGCCGACCATCATGATCGCGGAAAAGGCGGCTGACATGATCAAGGCTGCCCGCTGACCAAAATTCTGGTCGAACCAATGGTGCCGTTTTTGGTTTCTGCGAGCGGCCTTGCGGCGATGCCGATTACAGACCGGTCAATCTGGTCTTACCAGTTTTGCGATTTGCGCTTTCCCTTTCGCCATCGTGCCCTTAGGATAGGGTCATTATTTCGCGATCCAAAATAAATGGAGCCACAAGGGAGGAACCGGAATGGCTGGCAAGAAGATACTGATGCTCGTTGGTGAGTTCAGCGAGGAGTATGAGATTTTCGTCTTTGAGCAGGCCATGCATGCGGTTGGCCATACGGTCCATGTCGTCTGTCCGGACAAGAAGGCGGGCGATATATTGAAAACGTCGCTGCACGACTTCGAAGGCCACCAGACCTACACCGAAAAGCTCGGCCACGACTACATTCTCAACAAGACGTTTTCCGAGGTGGATCCAGCCGGATACGACGCCGTCTATGCGGCGGGCGGGCGTGGTCCGGAATACATCCGCATCGACAAGCGGGTGCAGGCGCTGGTGCGGCATTTCCACGAGGCCGGCAAGCCGATCTTCACCATCTGCCATGGCGTGCAGATCCTGATCGCTGTCGATGGCGTGGTGCGGGGCCGGGAAGTCGCCGCGCTCCATTATTGCGAGCCGGAGGTGACGCTCGCGGGTGGTATCTATATCGATGTCGCGCCGACTGGCGCCCATGTCGACGGCAATCTCGTTTCGGCCAAGGGCTGGCCGGGCCTGTCCAATTTCATCCGCGAATGCCTGAAGGTGCTGGGCACCGAGATCCGCCATGGCGAGATCCTGATGCGCGACGAGCGCCAGGCGGCATGATCCGAGAGTTTGCAAAGCCGCCGCGTCCATGACGCGGCGGTCTTTATTTTCTTGTTTTGGCGCAATTCCCCAGGGAAAGCGTTACGCGCTTTTCCCGGGAAAACCGTTTCACATTTTTCCTGGAATTGCTTAGGCCGCCGCCAGCGCCTCGCGGAACGACACCAGCTTCCGGCGGTTTTCGTCCCATAGCGCCAGCTTGACGCATCGCAGGCTTTCGAGCAGCGTGACGCGGCCGATGCCGCGCAGTTCCGGATAATCCCGCAGCACTTCCTGCAGCCGGTAGCACGGAACCTTGGCCGAGAGGTGGTGGACGTGATGGACACCGATATTGCCGGTGAGCCAGTTCAGCACCGGCGGCAGGTCGTAATAGGATGAGCCATGCAGGGCGGCGTGCTGGAATTCCCAGTCGGCGTCCTTTGCCCATTCCGTTTCCTCGAACTGATGCTGGACGTAGAACAGCCAGATGCCGGCCGAACCGGCGAGGATGACGATCGGCAGATGGACCACCAGGAACGCGCCGGGGCCGACGAACCAGATGAGGATTGCTGCTGCAATCGCGATGCCAAGATTGGTGGTCATCGACGACACCCAGGGTGTCAGCCCGCCGCGCATCATGCCGACGGGCAGCCTTTGCTCGAAGATGAACAGCCAGATCGGCCCGAGCCCGAACATCACCAGCGGGTGGCGATAGAGACGGTAGGCAAGGCGGCCTCGCCATGACATCTGCCGGTATTCGGCAACGGTCAGCGTCCTGATGTCGCCCATGCCGCGTTCGTCAAGATTGCCAGCGCTGGCATGGTGCGTCGCGTGAGCGCGCCGCCAGCAGTCGTAGGGTGTCAGCGTCAGGATGCCGAGAGCGCGGCCGATCCAGTCGTCCGCGTATCGATTGGCGAAGAAGGAGCCATGGCCACAATCGTGCTGGATCATGAAGATGCGCACCAGAAACCCGGCCGCGGGAAGGATCAGGATCAGTCCCCACCAATGGCCATAGGCATAGGCCGCCGAGGACAGTCCCCAGAGCACAGTGAACGGAATGAGAGTGATGGCGAGCTCGACGGCGCTACGCCGCCTGTCAGGCTTCTTGTAGCGCGCCAGAATCTTTAGCCAGGCGCGCTTGCTGTTGGCGACCGCCTCAGGGGAAATCATGTTCATCAGGAAGCATAGGCGGGGTGTCCCACCACCGCAAGACAAGATCACGCAAAATTACTGTGCGTAATTGTCGCGTGGCTGGCTGTCGAGCCCACCAACGGCAGCTCGACCCGCTTGATGGCTCTTCCTTGAAGCGGCGGGCTTTCAAGCCCAGTCGTTCGGGAACCCGATGCTCTCTTGGTCGTTCGAGCATCGAGTTTTCCAGTTTTGGGCCGATCCCTAGTCGCGATCAAGGATGGGACAGCCGCGCTCGGTTCCAAAAGTCACGCGTACGCGGTCGCCATCCTGTCTACCGCGGACCGTGATCTGCCGGCGGCCGAAGGACTCTATCCTTGCCCGACGGATGCCCATTCGCTCCGCCTTGTCGAGAGCGCGGTCCTCCGTGCAGCCTCGTGACTGACGGCGGTCGCGTCGATCATCGCGACGAGGGCCTTCGCAATCGTCATAGGCGGGATTGCAATCTTCCATGAGCTTCAGCCGCGGGCCATGTTTGCCCAGTTGCAGCTGCAGATTGTCTGCTTGTGCCGGAAAAGCCACCAGGGTGACGGCGCCGAGGCCGACAAGCGCCGATAACAATGAGGTGACCGAAACCTTGCGCATTACGTCCTCCATTTGAACCTCAACACATCTATCCTTAGATGGTTCGGCTCACTCAGGCTATTGCTGATAGAGGGTTGCTGCCAAGATCGGCTGTCTCGTTACCGTCGGCGCCAGCTGACGTCACTTTTCTCCGCCACGTCGAGGCGGTCGAGCAGTTTTCTGAATCGGTCAGGAATGTCGGCCTCGGTGCGGAAGGCGGGCAAGGTGCGCATAAAGCGGGTGATCGCCTCGGCGCCGAACTGGCGTCTGACCTCGGCGGCCAGCCGTTCTGCCTTTTCGGCCTTTTTACGGGTCATCATCTCAAAATCCTGTGTTGGCTTCGAAACTCCTCCAGCAAGGGAATGGTTCCCGCATCACGCCTTTGTGGCAAGCAAAGCCGGCGGTTAGGGTAAAGTTTGAATTAAAATCGAAATGTCTTGCCGTCGTTGTCCAGCCTTGGCCGACAGCCTCCCACAATCGCTTACCCCTTGATTTTTGGCCGCCAAACCTCGATATCGGGCTCAAAATCCATATCATTCGAGATTGACGGGAAACGGCGATGAGCGACCAGGCAAAAGACGAAGGCGCGCCCGATGAAGTCGAGGCGACCGAGGCCAATGCCGAGCGCACGGAAGGCAGCATCGACGGCGACTATGAAGCCCTTGTGCGGCTGCTGAAGGAAAATGAAGAATTAAAGGACCGCGCGTTGCGCGTGGCGGCCGAGATGGAAAACCTGCGTCGCCGCACAGCGCGCGACGTGCACGACGCGCGTACCTACGCGGTCGCGAATTTCGCTCGCGACATGCTGTCGGTGTCGGACAATCTGCGCCGCGCGCTGGACGCGATTCCAGCCGAGGCCAAGGCGTCGGGTGACGCCGGCTTCAAGGCGTTGATCGAAGGCGTCGACTTGACCGAGCGCGCCATGCTGTCGGCGCTGGAACGGCACGGGGTCAAGAAGCTCGCGCCTGAAGGCGAGAAGTTCGATCCCAATTTCCACCAGGCGATGTTCGAAGTGCCCAATCCGGATGTTCCGGCCAACACCGTGGTCCAGGTCGTGCAGCCGGGCTATTCGATCGGCGATCGAGTGCTGCGCCCAGCCATGGTCGGCGTCGCCAAGGGCGGTCCGAAGCTTGCCGCCGCTGAAGCGCCGGTCGAGCCGGGGCCTGTCAATGAACAGGCCGAGAAAGATGCGTGAGGTAGGGAACAGGCAGTAGGCAGTAGGGAAACTAGGGCAGTCGTATCAATCGCGCGGCTTCGTGCTATTCATACTGCCTAGTCCCTAATCCCTACTTCATGAACCCCATCGCGCTTCTCGATTATGCCGGTGTCGCGGTCTTCGCCGCGACCGGAGCGCTTGCGGCTTCGCGCAAGCAGCTCGACATTATCGGTTTCCTGTTCCTGGCCAGCGTCACCGGGATAGGCGGCGGCACGCTTCGCGACGTCATCCTCAACCTGCCGGTTTTCTGGGTCGCCAATTCCAGCTATGTGCTGATCTGCGCCGTGGTTGCGGTGCTGGTCTTCTTCAGCGCGCATCGTGTCGAATCGCGCTGGAAATGGCTGCTCTGGCTCGACGCCGTCGGGCTCGCCGCCTTTTCGGTGATGGGCGCCGCCAAGGGACTGGCGATTACCGGTTCGCCGGTCGTCTCGGTCATCACCGGCGTGCTCACCGCCACGTTCGGCGGCATTCTGCGCGATCTCCTGGCCGGCGAGCCATCGGTGCTGCTCAGGCCCGAAATCTACGTCACGGCAGCCCTTGCGGGTGCCGGCCTCTATACACTTGGCGATCTTGCCGGACTGCCGCCTTTTACCTCGGACCTCGCCGGTTTTGCGGCGGCGTTCCTTGTGCGCGGCGGCGCGCTCAAATTCGGCTGGTCGTTTCCGTCCTACAAGGGCCGACCCGGCCGGCGGCCGGAAGATATTCCGTGAAGGAGCGAATAGCGAATAGGGAGTAGCGAATAGGGATAGCAGCCCGCAGGATTGCGGCGTAGTTCTCGCTATTCGCTATTCGCTATTCGCTATTCGCTATTCGCTATCACGCCGCGAAGCGCTGGGCTTCCCCGCCATAATAGTTGACGTAGCGGGCGCCGATTTCCTTGACCGGCATGACGACGAAGATGTCGACCGTCGAGAATTCGCGGTCGATGACGCAGCCATCGCCGATGCGAGCGCCAACGCGTAGATAGCCCTTGACCAAGGGCGGCATTGCCGCGATCGCCGCCTTGGTGTTGACCGCCTCGATCGGCATCAGGTCCATCGAGCAGTAACGCCCGGACACCGCGCGGACATCCCAGGCCGAATTCGTCCGGCAGTGATGGGCGAGGTAGGTGAGTGCCTCGGCATGCGCCGCCGGCACCGTGCCGTGGAAGGAAGCACAACCGGTCATCACACCGATTTCGTAATGGTTGATGTAAGCCCAGATACCTTGCCACAACGCCTCGATGGTGCGCTTCGAGCGGTATTCCGGCAAAACGCAGGAGCGGCCCAGTTCGAGAAAGCGCTGGCCGGGATGACGGGCGATGAGCTTGGTCAGCTCGAACTCACCCTCGGAATAGAACCCTCCGGCCGCGGCCGCGATTTCTTGCCGCAGCAGTCGATAGGTGCCGACGATGCGGCGATGTTCGGGGCCGGAAAGCGTGGTATCCAAAACCAGCAGATGGTCGCAGAGCGGATCGAAGCGGTCGGCGTCACGGCGGTCATGGGCCTGGAAAAGATCCTTCCTGGCGCCAAGTTCGTCGTAGAACACCCGGTAGCGCACTTCCTGCGCGGCCGCGATCTCGGCCTCGTTGCGGGCGAGCCGCACTTCGAGGTTGCCGATACGGCCCAGTGCTGCGCCCTTTATGACGGAATCGACGTTACGTCCGGCGAGCAAGGCGCTGCTGGCGTTCGGCCGAGTGTCACATTCCGGCATAACTGTATGCACGAGTGATTCTCCTTCGAGCCATCCCTCTTGGCACGGGGATACGGTGTAGGTGCAACAGGATTGTGACAGTACCGTGATACGACGTCGCGGGCAATACTTCGTCGGCTGGCGAATCCGATCAACCGGCTACGTTACGTGAGCGCGCAGCGTGGAATGGGCGGTGGAAAGCTCAGGCCGCGACGACCTGTCCCTCGACGGCATTGACCAGCGCCTCAGGGTCGAGCGGCTTGGTGACAAAGCCGCTGGCACCATGGGCCAACACCGAATGGCGGGTCTTTTCCTGGCTGTCGGCCGACAGCACCATGATAGGCACCGGCGGCACGGCGGTTTCTTCCTCATGGCGGCGGATGGCGGCAATCGCGTCCAGTCCGTCCATGACCGGCATGTGCAGATCCATCAGAACCACGTCGAAGCGATGCTTGTGCCCGGCACCCGTGACAGCCTCAACGGCGGCCTTGCCGTTGCCGACCACCTCGACGCGATGTCCGGCTTTCAGCAGCGTGGCGCGGGCCAGCATGGCATTGATGTCATTGTCCTCGGCGATCAGCACCGACAGGCCCCGCTGGCGGTTGCCGACGGCGCGAAGCGTCGGTGCGCCACGCTTTTCCGGTTGCGGCTGGGCGAGGCCGGGGGCATGGCTGCTCAACAGCACACGCAGAAGCGTTCCGCCGCGCACCGGCCTGGCCAGGAAGGTTGCGTAGCCGCTGGCGCGGAACTCGCCAAGCATGCCACGGTCGGTCGGCGCGATCAGCGTGATGGCCTCGCAGTCGGAAAAACCACTCTGGCGCAAGCGCTTGAGCAGCTTTCCGTCGCTTTCTTCCATGGCAGCATCGACCAGAAGCGCATCGCAGCCGGCGGCGAAGGGCGCGGCCTGCGCGGCGGTGGTGGCGATGTCGACCGTGCCGCCATTGGCGCGGATGGTGCGGGCGATGGCGTCGGCCTCGACGGCGTTTTTCGACAGGATCACCGCGCGCCTGCCCGAGAGTGCGTTCTGCCGGCCTTGCGGCGCTTCGGTGGCCGCCGTCGCCGGGATCTCGAAGACGAACTCGGATCCCTGGCCGAGCCGGCTGGATACCGAGATCGTGCCACCCATGGCGGCCACCAGGCGTTTGGAGATGGCAAGGCCCAGGCCGGCCCCGCCATGCGTACGTGTCGATGTGCCGTCGGCTTGCTCGAACTCCTCGAAAATGCGGTCCAGGTCCTCATCATGCAGGCCCGGACCGGTATCGGCGATGGTGAAGCATATGCGGTCGGTGGTTTCCGTGCGCGCACGCGCAACGCTCACCAACACGCCGCCGCTGTCGGTGAACTTGATGGCGTTGCCGATAAGGTTGAGCAGCACCTGCCTGACCTTGCCCGGATCGGCGGTGATCAACTGCGGTACGTCGGGTTCGACATGACAGCCCAGCCCAATATCCTTGGCGAAGGCGCGCGCGGCCAGCAATTCGATGATGTTGTCGGCGATCTCGCGCACCGATATCGGCTGCGGCTCCGGGTCGAAGCGCCCGGCTTCGATCTTGGAGTAGTCGAGCAGATCCTCGATCAGGGCAAGCAATGCGCTGGCCGAGGTCGAGACGGCGCCGACATAGGTCTGCTGTTCCGGCGACAGGCTGGTGTCGGCCAGCAGCCTGGCCATGCCCATGATGCCGTTCATCGGCGTGCGAATTTCATGGCTGACGGTGGCGAGGAAGCGCGATTTGGCCTGGCTGGCATATTCGGCCCGTTCGCGTGCGGTGATCAGTGACGACTCGGCGCGTTTGCGGGCGGTGATGTCGCGGGCGATGGCGCGATGCGAAACGGCGCCGCTGTCCTTTTCGCGTACCGACAGTTCGATCCACGAGAACCAGCGCGGCCCGCTCGGCGTGCGGATGGCGACATCGGTGGAACTCAGGCACTCGTGGTCGGAAAAGGCGGCATCGGGAACGACGCCGACATCGATGCCGAGTTCCGCCAGGGTCTTGCCGGCAAGGTCGCGTGGATCGGTTTCGACGAGATCGGCGAAGACCTTGTTGGCATAGACGATGTAGCCGTCGCGGTCGCGATGAATGACGAGGTCGCCAAGCGCGTCGATCAGGCCGCGAAAGCGTTCCTCGCTCTCCTGCATTTCCCACATGCGATCGGCCAGTGTCTCGATCTCGGCGCGGCTGCGGGCGGTGGTCTCGTCGAGAAGGGCAGCGGTGCGGTGTTCGCTCCGCATGACGCGCAGATCTATGGCAAGGCCGGCAAGGCCGGTGGCCAGCAATGCGATGCTGATGAAGACCGGCGCCCCGGTCAGATGCGCCAGGCCCGCCAGCACGATGATGGCGACGAAGGCGAGAAACGGAAGGCCTTCGCGCCGGGCGGGCTTCGGCTCAGGCACCCGCGGCGGCGCGGCGACAACGCGCCGCGTCGACGTCGGCGCCGCACCGACGTCGTCGTCAGTGTCCGCCCCTTGGCTGCCGGATTCCGCGATCATGCGAAATCCTTGCCAGACAGAGATTATGGAAAATTGCGGCGGATCGTTCGAATTTTAGCGGATGGGCGCTTTTTGCCGCAGCTGCGGCGGATTTGCCATCAGGTGCGGCAATTCCGTCCGTCTTTTCCGGCGGTCGAGCGGGTTCACATGTCCACGACGACGCGGCCGCGGATCTTGCCGTCGACGATGTCGCGCGCGGCGTCGATGATGCCGTCGAACCCGATGGTCCTGGACAGGTTGGCAAGCTTCTGCAGATCGAGGTCGGTGCCGATGCGCCGCCATGCCTCGAGGCGGACCGCCTTCGGCGCCATCACCGAGTCGATGCCGAGCAGCGAGACACCGCGCAGGATGAAGGGGGCGACGCTGGTCGGCAGGTCCATGCCGCCGGCCAGCCCGCAGGTGGCGACCGCGCCGCCATAGGATG
>NZ_JAMYSA010000081.1:0-29902 GCF_040321735.1 Mesorhizobium sp. M0293 | reverse complement strand
AAATCCCGCTCAGCCACAAACGACTCAAAGCACGATGGGCCGACCAAGACCTCCTCCGCCTCTTTACTCATATGCGATAGCCCTGGGGGTAACGGCGGGCAGCACCTTCCCAGGTCAGTTTTTCCAGCGCCTGCTGCGCCGTGAGGCCCGGCATCGTTTTTTCCTCGGGGTATTGATAGGCGAGCTCGTCGAGCGAGAACCGGCAGCGGCCGGCGATTTCGGCGGTGCACGCCAGGGCCTCAGGATAACGGCTGAACAGCCGCGCCATTTCATCGCCCGGTTTGAGATAGCGATCGGCATGACGTTCGCGGCGGAAGCCTGGCGTCATCGATGGTGACGTTGTGGCGAATGCAGGTGACGACATCCTGCATCATGCGGCGGGCCGGCTCGTGGAAAAGCACATCGTTGGTGACGACGGTCGAGACGCGCATCGCGGCCGCCAGGTTAGCCAGCTCGTAAAGCCGGATCTGGTCGTTCGGACGCCTGCGCAAGGTGAGCGCCAGATAGGCGCGATCGCCGAAAGCCTCGCGCAGCCGCCGCAGCCGGACGGCGCAAAGATCATCGGCTTCGTCCGGCACGAGCACCGCGATCAGTCCCTCGCCATAGGCAACGACATCATCCCATTCGAGATGACACTTTGCCTTGCCGGCCCTGCCCTTGCCGAGCGACAGCAGCCGGCAGAGCCGCGAATAGGCCGGCCGGTCCGTGGGATAGGCCAGGATCGACATGCCGTCGGCGAGATCGAGACGGCAGCCGACGATCAGCCGGACGCCTGTCGTCTTTGCAGCTTCATTCGCGCGCACGATGCCGGCAAGCGAATTGCGATCGACGACAGCGAGCGCTTCGATGCCAAGCAGTGCCGCCTGCGCAAACAGCTCGTCGCAGGACGATGCCCCACGCAGGAAGGAGAAATGCGAGGTGACCTGCAACTCGGCATATCGGGTTCCGACAGTCATCCGAAGATCCCGTGCATGAACCATTTGTGCGATCCGGTCGCGGCATCCTCGCCGTCGCCGGCACGGAAGACCCAGTAACGTTCGCCATTCTCGTCCTCGACCTGGAAATAGTCCCTCACCGCCGCGAGCTCGGCGTCGCGTTTCCACCATTCCCCGAAGACCCGTTCCGGGCCGTCCGCACGTTTCACGCGCCGGCGAACGCCGCGCCAGGTGAAGGTCACGGGCGGATGGTCGGGAAGAAGTGCTACCGTCTCGATCGGCTCGGGCCGCGGAAGCAGCCGCGACGGTCGCGGCCAATGGCCCGGCCAGCCCTCGCCGGTATCAGGCGCCATCGGGGCAATGCGCTGAACGGAGCGTTCGGGAACATCGCTCCGCACCGGGGCGAAGCGATAGAGCCGGTCCTCACCGACGCGGTTGGCGAGGATGTCGATCACATCCGAGACGTCAGGCTCGGGCGCCTCGGCAAGTGAAGAGATCGTCTGTTTCGCCCGCAGCGGCTCGGCGGCCGTCGCCGCAAGTCGCATCAGCTCGATGCCAAATCCGGGATCAATGGTCTCGATCTTATCGGTGAGCAGCCGGGTCAGGCGCTTCACATCGCGCACAGGCAGTGCTGTACCGACTCGGATCGCCTCGATGCGATTGTCGACGCGGAAGAACAGAAGATCGAGCCGGCGCGCGCCCTGCCCCCGCGTCTTGAGCTCGGCGCACAGTTCAGCGACCAGCTTGCCTGTATAGCGGGCGATCATCTCTGCCGCGCCGATCGGTTCGGCAAAATTGCGGCGTACCTCGACGATCTCCTCCGGCCGGATCGGGTCGATCGGTTCGCTCACTCTCCCAAACGCCTGGTCGAGGCGGCGACCGGGTTCCGGTCCGAAACGCAAGGCGAGCGACGCGCGTGGCGTAGCGGCGAGGTCCGCAATTGTCTCGAAGCCGAGCTGACGCAGACCATCGATCGTCACGGCGGGTAAGCGAAGCGCCGCGATCGGCAAAGGCTGGATCGCCTGTGCGATCTCACCAGATGGAACCACAAGGATCTGCCGCGTGCCGAAGCGCGCCAGCGCGTGGGCTGCACCCCATGTATCAGCGACCGCAGCACGCGCGGCTAGACCGAAGCCGCCAAGTCGCTCCACCATATCGGTGAGCATTGCCGCCTCGCCGCCGTGCAGATGGTCGCCGCCGGTCGTATCGATCACAATGCCGTCCGGCGCATCGGCAGCGACGATCGGCGCATAGCGACGTAGCGCCCACAGCGCCAACCGCTCGAGCGCGATGGCGTCGGCATCGGGCTCGGCATCATGGACGATCAGGCCCGGGACCAGCGCCTGCGCCTTACTCGCCGGAATGCCGATGCGCAGGCCCGCTGCGTGGGCTGCAGCATCAGCGGCAAGCACGACACGGCGGCGCCCGTCACGGCCGATGAGGACGAGCGGCGTCTCAGGCGGAGGCGCGGCGGCGCCCGATTTCCTTCTGAAGCGGTCTGTCGGCCACATCGGAAGGAAGAGCGATACGACCCTTGGCATCGCAAGCCTCCACTATGAAATCTGCACTCTCTCCTGCACGGCATCGGATCAGTTCAACATGCCAGCGCGCCCGTCCAATCCCCGGCACCGGCAATGGTGTCGACGGCAGGACCGACACCCGCCAGCGTGTCTCGGCGGCGGTTGGCTGCCCAAAATCCGTTGCCTCCGTCTGCCGACGCCAGCGGCGAATGGCGATGCCGATGGCGCCGGAGCTTTCGGCGGCAAGCTGAAGCCGCCGTGAGGCCGTCATCGAAAGCCGGGCAATCTCGGCAACGACAGCGCCAAAACCTCCGCGAAGACCCTCTTCGAAACAGGCGAGAATGGATTTTTCGTCGCCGGCTTCGACATAGATTACCCGCCCCGGAGGAAGACCGGCCTGTTCGATCGCAGGCGCGAAAAGATCGGGCCGGGTAACGCACCACAGCACCTTGCCCACCGTGCGCGCGGCAATACCGGCAGCGAAGAGTGCTGCGGCTGCGCCATCGACGGCGCCATTGCCACCGCCTGCGACCTCGTGCAGCCCGCCAAAAGTCAATCCCCCTCCCGGCAGGACCCTGTCAATCGCGGCCACTCCGAACGGCAAAACCGTACGCTCGCGTGCATTTCCACCTCGAGACGCGCAATGCGTTCTCGAAGCTCGGAAATGGCAGCAGGGGGCGCCACTCATCTGACCCTTGAAACGCGGAAAGCCTGTGATATGTTCTACATTTGTTCTCGTCTTGGCTAACAGTCAACCGGGATGATGTCGTGCCCCCTGCGGAAGGAGGCATTCGATGCTCGGGCCTTTGCCGTGCCAGATCAGTCGCCGAAGCAATTGAAGCGAATGGCAATGAAATCCCGCACCGCGTCGCGCAGGCTTCCGTTACATTGGCTACAATGCGGCTAGAAGCTTCATAGCCACCTCTGGGGGATGTGACTAAGGACCACTGTTCTTATGGTCGCAGTGGCCGGATTCGAACTTTATCCGGAGTCCGAGTGTCCAATGAGTGTGTAGATTGAGCTTCCAGAGGATGGTCAGAGATCCAACGCCTTGGCTAGCATCGGCTCAAGAACTAGATCTGGCCGACCCCCCTTTTGGCGAAGCTCCATAGCTTTGATGATCTTCGTGCCTTCGTGGCTGTGCTTCCAGTCCCGAGATGCTTCGGCCGCGACGACGAGGTAGTCGGTCCGGCCGCAGACGGTCTCCTTCCAATCACCACCGCGTTCGAAAATCATCCCGGCGATTACCTTTCGAGGACCGATTACGAATTTTCCCGTAAGGACGAACATCCGGTTCGGAATCACGAACTGGCTTGCATCCTCCAAGGCGCCGTCAATGACACCTACGTTGCCGAAGGTAGCCAGCCCCGTGTCTGTCGCGCTGTCGCCGACAAGACGCGAAATCCACCCGCATATGTCTTCAGCCTCCTCGGCGGCTATGCGACCGTCTGCGATGGACCTTCTGGCGGTATCTCCGAGAGATGCCACGCGGCTATCCTTCAGCAGAACCACACTCGACTCCAACCTGGTCAGCAGTTTTTCGACCTCCGTCGGTGTGATGGAGTTGTCGCAGGCGATGCCGGCACAGAACCCGTAGAACTCGTTGACTTCGTCCTTGTCATTGGCGACCGCAAACTCCCGCGAGCGTATGCCGATTATTGTTTCAAGGACGGCGTAGACCTCCTCGGGCGCGTCACCCCAGATGTCCAGATCGCGGATGAGTTCGGCAGCATCATCGTCGTGAAGAAGGGACAGGAACTGTTCAGCTTCGGCCCTGAGGGGCGGCATCTCCGCTCGCTCGACCCGCTCGCTGGCCATCACGCCCTTCAAGAATCCGAGCCAGTACCCCAACGCCTTGCGGTGATTTGCCTGCGCATGGATTCTACCGAGCGCGGGCCCCTCGTGTTCGAGTTTACCGCTCCCTTTCCGGAACAATTCAACCATTGTCGCCCCCCTCGACTGTATAGATTTCTATTGTGTATCAGAAGTCAAACCCTTCATCTATCCGCCGGCCAAGACAACGCGTGTGGCCGAAGCCGAGTTCCGCTGTTCGTGATCCCAGTTCCTGAGCGGCCGACGAAAGATGATGCTCTGGACCCACCAGGGATCAGCCAGCCCGAAGTCGCCGGAGCGGCCGACGCTGCTTTGTCCCTAGCGCAGTCGTGCTCGTCCTCAAGGGACGCTCCGCTCAAGCCCTTGCGGACTGCGCGCGCCAGCGCTTGACGGGACGCGCGACGGCGGCTCCGGGGATCAGGCTTGGGTTACAGACCCGCCTCGGCGGGAAACTGGCGGGATCATTGCTGCGAAGGCGGTCATAGGCCCGATTAGGGAAGGTCAAGGTCGAGAAGCGCTTACTGGGCGCTTCCGTTCTCCGACCAATGCGAGACCCCCGAGCCGAGGTCAATGTACCGCCCGATGGTTCGCAAGTAGGCGACGATCTCAGTCAGCAGAAAATCGCGATCGCCAAATTCTTCACCTATGCGCTGGAGTTCATCCTCCGCCGCCACCATTTCCTCGATGTCGCCCAGGCAATAGTTGAAATGACCGATGGCACAGATGTCACAGCCGGCCCTGATCACTCTGTCTACGAAGGCAGGAATGTCGCTTGCCTTCATGAGTCGCCTGTCTGCCATTTTGAGGGTCTCTCCTCACGTGCCTCCCGTCCTATTATCAATCACCGCGTGCACTGGCAAACTGCGTGGTTGTACAGGCTATGCGCCGTGATCTGCATCCGGCAGCAAATTCTTCGGCAGGAACCTTCGATTGCATCTGCCGAATTCTCGCGTATTCTGCGGCTGCGCATGTGAGCACAAGGTGGCGCCTGGCGCTTCGACGAGCCACCCCTTCAAGAACCAGCGTCGGCATGGCGACCGAAAATGCTGAGGCAAGAGACCGCCACTTAAAAAGGAAACGTTCGTCATGGATTCCCATGCCGTTATAGCGTCCCTGCCAGTCGCCGGGGCCGACCGAACCGTGCTTATCGATGCCGCCAACGCAGCGTTCGAAAGGGTTATTGAGCGGATCGAGCCGGCCAACGAGGAGCTAACTCGCACCCTTTGGGATGCCGAGTCTTATATCGACAATGAAATCACCGCAGGCATGTTGCCGATTTCACGGGACGAGGCTGCGTACCTCGTCGACGTGTTCCTGGTGCATCATGTCATTGGATTAGCTGTCGCAGCAGACGAGGAGGCCGCTGATTCCCGGCCTTGAACCTCGCCGGAGGCAGCTGGGTCTGCCTGCTGTGATCTGGCGGATAGCGCGAGCAATGCCGTGACCTTTGCCGCCACCTCTTCAAGGGTGGCGGTGAGGCGGTTTATCTGCGAGGCGGTGGCGGCCAGTTCCGGGCCGTAGCGGGTGACGAGATATTCCCGGTTCTGGCTCAGGGACTGGAGATGCTTGGCTGTTTTCGCGCGAAGGCGCAGGCCCGCTTCTAGGGCGTGCTCCGTGCGTCTCGACAGGTCGTGCTGCAGTTTTCGGACCTGATTGGCATTGTGCCCACGGTGCAGCAAAAGCGCGGTCAGGTAGAGTTCGATCGCATGGATCGCCGCCAATCGGAACGGCGCTCTGGTAAGCGGCTTTCCGGGTCGGCCGAGTTGAAGCAGGTGGTTTGCCGCCTTGCGGTATTCCTCCGCCAGCTCGTGAACCTGCTGCGGGGATGCCAGCTCACCGGGATATTTGCGTTCTTCAATCGCCATATCGCGCGTGCCATTTCCTAAGAGCTATAGCCGCAAGTTGATCAGTAACAATAGCAAGAGGCCGGCAATGACCCACGCTGCAATCCGTATGGAGGACAGGAGGCCGACCGTTTGAGGGTCCGCGGCTGACGGTCGGTGATCGGGTTGAGCCTGAACAATCGGGTCAGCCAAGTCTTTCGGACTTGCATCCCTATCAGTCCACTCCTCCGTGTCTTCCGCAGCCGCGGCGTGGCCACCGTCGGCCTGCCCTTCGGCGTTGCCCTTGCCGTGTATTTCGCCTGCCGTCCCCTCCGGCGTTTTCGGTGTCGCCTTCGAAAGATCGGCCGCATGGCGAATGTTGAGCTGTGCGTATTGCGCTCGACCGAGGCGCGGAGGATCGATCTCGCAATCGGGTGGAATCTCGATCTTCTGGGCGTTTTTGTCGGCCAGTATCTTGATCCGGTTTGTTGAGGTCGATGGCGACCAATCGGAATAGAAGCCGGGCACCCGACCCACAAAGAATAACACCTCCTCCAAGGCAGAGCTGGCGACCATCTCCGCATACCGTGCAAATCTGTCAGGGCGCACGAACAGGTAGAAGCCAATGCAGTCGGGCGTGGTTTCTTCGCGGAAATCAATCTCCGAGGTGTAGCTTACGACACCCCAAGCCACGCATTGTTCCTGCTCGTCGTTGAGGGCGGATGGAATTATCGAAAGACTGATGTCTGTAATTGTCCGGTCGGTTCCGAACATCGAGTAGGAGGGAGGCCGCGCCGCGCCGAAAGGGTGCAGTTTCGCGGATATGCTCTGCTTCGCGATCACAGTGTTGATCTCGTCGTGGGGCGCACCTGACATGAGAGACCCGACGGTCAACGTGTCATGCAGAGTCAGTTCGGTTGCCTTGAAATAGAGTGTCCATAGGTATTTGATCGCGGTCAATTTTATTGCCATTTGCGCCGACCTCTTGGACTGACCACTCGTAGAGGTTCTTGTACTCGGCCTCAGGACAAAGAATGACCCGCCGATCGACATGGTTTTCCAAGGAAGCCTCCTTCCGCTGGGGCAAAGAGCAGAGTACGACTTCCTCGTTTCAGGAAAGCTAATGTAGCGGCCTCTCGAGGGTACGGAATGGAAGATATCATTGCACGGGTTCGCCGCACATCGAAACTTGGCATCCTAGGTGAAGTCCTAGCTGCGGAGGCTCTCGTCCGGAACGGATTTCAGGCCGTTCGCAATCTGAACGACGACGTGCACAACCAGCCGTTCGCGGACCTCATCGCCGAGAAGTACGGCATCCGCTATTTCATCGGCGTGAAAGCCCGAAACGAGGAACGCGACGTGGGCGGGCTGAACGAGTCCTTCAACTGCGTGCTCGTGCCCGATGCCCTCAACAGGCGAATGAAGGAGAAGGGCGCGACCGTCGACGAGATAACTGCCCTGGCGCTCCGCCAGGTTCATCTACTCGCCGAGCGCTTCGCTGCCATCCCAGCCTGGCTCACGGTTCCGCTGCGCCCGATGCAAGGGACGTACGCGGCGTATTTTGGTCTCTTGAAGGAGCTTGGCAACAAGCGCTCCATCCCGATGACGGGAGCGGCACGAGCCAGCTACGTCTGCCTGGCCGACTGGGCGGTGGACGCGCGGATTACGTCCGACCTCTGCAATGCCGCAGGCGGCGCCGGTCCCGAGTCCTAACCCGGGACACAGCCTGTGCTTTGGGGCTTCTTCCCAATTGCGAGAAAATACTTCCCATTTTCTTTGGCATTTCCACCCACAATCTCATTCTCCAGCCGCTGATCCCTCAGCCGAAGATTAGATTCGCACCCGGTTTCAGTTTGCCATTTATGCGACTTTTGAGGCACAAAAAGCGAACATCCAGTGGCGGCTTATGTGGTTTCGGCGTCATGATTGGCTGGAACGGGGAGGATAGCAGCCGGTCAAACTTTCAAATTGACACGCAACCCATGCGCCAGGCGTGAGTGACGGAAGCGAAGGACGCGTCCGGTCTTCGTACGGCAACATACTAAGCTTTGGTTGGCCATTGGCAAAAGTGCTTGAATTTGCCTGAAGGAGAGCAAATATCCGAGCCGGCAGACGAGGGGGCGGAATGGAAATCCATCTGGTTGCGGACACCAACCTTTTCTTCGAGTGCAAGCCACTCGACCAGCTGCCGTGGCAAGAGCTCGGCTACGATCCGATTGTCATCCTCTTGGCGAAGCCCGTCCTGGATGAGATCGACAAGCACAAGAATGCCAATAGCCGCACGCGCGATCGCGCGCTCGAAATATTTCGGCGCGTCCGCCAAATGCTGAAGTTTTCGGTGCTGGAATCCGAAATCCGGACATCCTCGCCAAAGGTCGTGTTGCGCCGCATGCCCAGCGTGAAACCGAATCCCGCGCTGGAGGAACATCTCGATTACACGAAAACCGACGAGAGACTCATCGGCATCGTGTCCACGCTGAACGCGCGGTCCCCAGAACACCGCGTAATATTGTTCACCGAGGATGCCGGACCAGCCATGACCGCTGATGGCCTAGCTATCCCGTACCTTATGATCGACGAAAGCTGGCGACGCCCTCCGCTGGCAACGGACGATGCCAAAAGGATCAAAGAGCTCAAAAGGGAAATAGAAGCCTATCGGGCGCAGGAGCCGAGGATTTCGATCGGCACCTGCGAAAGCGCGGACGGTTCGAACACGATAGCCGCGACTAGAAAGGTCGCGACCCCGCTCACGCAAATGGAAATTGGGGGATTTCTCGCGGCACTCAAACTTAAGCATGCGCTCGTAACAGACTTCACGCCGCCCTCTCCGTCGAGCACGACCGATGCTTCGGGCGAGGTGACGAAGATCGAGTACTCTTCCCCTGCCGAAGACGATATCAGCAAATATCGCGACGTGCTTTACCCGCAATGGATTGAACGGTGCCACGCGATCCTGTCGCAGCTCCATCACGGCCGCGACGAGATCGAGCCGCCCGTTATGGTGCGCTGGCCGATATCGAACAAAGGCACCCGCCCTGCATCGCAGGTTCGCCTCGAGTTCGAGGCGAAAGGTTCGCTGGCACTCCGGCGTATCCGGACAGACGACGACGAGGATTCCGCGACTGGTGCGCCTTTGCGATTGCCGCCGACACCCCCCACCACACAGTTTCCGCCACCACCCAAACCTCCGTCATTTCAAAAGCAGGTTACGCGTATATCGCCACCTGCCGAACCGAGACCGAAGGTGACGCAGGGACTCGATATCTCGAAACTGATGGCTTCTGGAGCACTAGGCGACAACCCCCGACATATCGCAGAGATGTCCAAAATGCTTGGGCGCTTGGATACTTCCGCGGTGAGTGCAGCAGCCCGTCTGCTGCAGCATGATGTGTTTCGCACCTTCAGTCCCGACGCGTTTTTCGGTCAGGCATCACCCGAGACAGTTTCGTATCGGCCCTTACGAACCTACATTCCAGATCTGCATGACCCGGAATCCTTCTACTATGAGGACTGGCCGACGACCGGCATCGTGAAGAAGGGTGCCTTGAGGTGCGACCTTTGGCGTCACCAGGCTAGCGAACAGGTTTTCGAATTTGAGGTGTTGTTCACAAAGACAGGAGAAGCCCGCGGCATTGTCGAATGCACGGTGCATGCCGAGAACCTGGCAAAGCCCGAACAAGCAAGGCTGATTGTCAGTCGGACTTTGGATTCGTTTAGCGTATCGGATGTGGCGAGCGCCATGGTCGAGATCTGCAACTAGCGTGCTTCGATCCTGAGCGCAGTTAGCGTCTGGGGCGTGATCGTCCCGGTTACCTTCAGAGAGTAGTCCGCCTGCAAATTCTGCAGTCCGGCCCTCAGGTCGGGATTCATTTCGCCGTCTATCTCGCCGCTGTAGTAGCCGAACGCAAGCAAGGCGAATTGGACCTCTTGGTTCCACTTCAAAATCGGCGCTTTCTCCCGCTCTCACCCGGATGAGTTCGAGCTGCCAGCGAGCACGGCCGATGCCGGGGACCGGCAAGTCGATACCGGGAACGCCGAACGGAAGCACCGCGCGATGGCGCGCCGGCCCGCCTTCGAGGCGTGCGATTCGCTCGCGAAGCGCAGCGATGGCAGGGCTGGCGGCCGGCTGACCCATGGATAAATCACTCTCAAACAGTCTTCCCAATGGATTTCGGGCTGATATGTTCCTTATTTGTTCTATTCGATGGGAATGTGGCTGCCCGTCAATCGCGACGCGGCGAGCCATGCCGGTCATCGGATGCAAACGAAGTTTGCTGCTATGATGCGCTTCGGACTGCTTCCGCACCATCAACTGTGCTGACGGGCCGCATCACGGCAGGAAACGATGAGTCGACCATCGAAAAAGCATCACTTCGTTCCTCAGGCCCAACTTCGGCACTTTGCCGCCGATCCAGAACGGCGCTCCATCTACGTTTTCGCCAAGCGGTCCGACAGGTCCTTTCTGACGTCGATTGCCAACGCTGGCTCCGAGAACGACTTCAATACGGTGATCCTGGGGGACACGAGATGGAACTTCGAGGACCTCTTTCAGGAGGTCGATGCCCGCTCCGCCCGCCTCGTGGCCGAAATCCTCTCGCGACGCTCGCTGGCGTGGATGACGGCGGACGATCGTATTGCACTGGCCGATTTCTTCGCGACCCAGATGCTACGGACTCATTTAAGCCGAACGGGACCGAAGCATTTGGCGGGCCAATTGCGGGAGATGACGCGCCAGGTCGGCTATGACCCGGATGCCGATCCGCATATGGCCATGCCCTCTGACGCGGCAGTGAGGCTTGGTGCCGTCAAGGCGTTCCTTGAACGGGAAGGTCACACCGTCGCGCTGCTTCGTCTTCATCCCGCCCTCTATGCGAGCGACGGCGAGCATCGCTTCATCATCTCGGACCATCCGGTCAGCCGCATCAACGCCTTCCCCTATGGAGATGTCGGGCTCACTTCGCCGGGCGTAGTGGTGATGCTGCCGGTTTCACCTGGCCTGACGCTTGCCCTGCATTGCCCGACGATCGTGCAACGTTACGAACTGGCGGCGAGCGCAGATATCGAGCCCGAACGCAAGGCAGGAATGATCCGCTATCGCGATGGCTTGCGATCCGGTGCGCCAATCGCCGTCGATGGCGACATGGTGCGCTCCCTGAATGGTCTCCAGGTCTCGCAAAGCGCCGGCTACCTTTATGCCGATACCGACGCGTTCGACTTCGCACGCGAGATTCTGCAGCAGGACGAGGACCTGCGGAGCGTCGAGGCGCATACCGAACTGGGAAAGATGGGGCATGCGCCTGCGCCGCGACCGGGCATGCCCGTGGGAACGCACCTCGTCATCTTCGGTCCCCTCGATCATTGCACGCTGGCGATTGAAGAGATCGACGAGAGCGGTGAAGGCCTGACGGCACGAACCAGGCAGGTCGATCTGCTTGCTCAGGTCGCTGCCGACACGGGGATGTTGCGGGTCGAACTCTATGTCGATCGGCAGGTGAGGCGTGGAATGGGCCAAGTGATGGTGGAGCGCCTTGGCGAACCGTCGTCCGGCTGGTTTCGCGTTGTCCATCGCGATCCGAGCCTGAGATCGCTCAGCGTTCAGCTCGACGCCGAGCGCCGTTGAGATCGCCCGGTGGCGACAGGGCGCTTCAGAATCCGGTCGAGATCGGCGTAGCTGAAGGCCGGAGCGCGACCGATCAGGAACGACGGCGCGAACACATTGATCAGCTTCTGACCTGGTTGCAACGATTCGCGTACCTTGCGCCGGACCTGTTTCAGTTGCGCGCTGGACGGGTTTACGATGCCCTCGCGTTGCAGGACGGCCGTGACCATGCGCTCCAGGCGATCCTGTCGCATGCGCCCAATGCAGTAAGTTCGGATGTACCGCAACAGCGACTGCAGGAACAAACCCTGGCAGTGAAACGACTCCATAACCCCGCCCAGCGTTGCCTCGAATGCGGCCGTCACATTCGAGGTGCGGTTCATCTCCCGATAGAAAGCCAGTGTTTGCGCCTCGAGGAATCCGACGCTGATTTCCGCGGGCGGCGCGCAGAAAAGATAGGACGGCACGGGCCGCCTCAGGCTCACCTGCTGGTAGAGATGCAGGCCGTAGCACAGAGCAAAGATGCAGGTGAGATTGTTGGCCGTCGCAACATTGAGGGTCCGGAGACCTTCAATGATCTCGCCCCAGCTGACACGTTCTCCGCTGGGCGCAAGCAGGAGCCCCTCGGCGACTGTTCCGTGAGCATCGACATGGAGCACCGGCCTCAATCCCTGCTCGGCCTCCGTCGTCAACTGCCTGAAGAGATCGCTCAATTCGGCGCGATCTCGAACAGCATACGCGAAGACGGGGAAACCGCCGGCGGAGGCGAGGCCCTCAAGATCTTCGAGGATGCGCCGGGTGGGGCCCATCTCACGTTCCGGTAGCGAGCGGATCCAGACGATTGCGTTGGTCTGCAACGGTTCCGAGATCGTGAGTGCGGTGTCCGAGTACGATATCATTCTGATGGGCCTCGCCTTGCTCTGGTGCCTGCTTGCTGGGCCTCAGATATAGCGGGGTTGGCCGAGAAGGGTGGAAAGCTCAAGGCGATCGCTTAGCCCGGCGGCTGCCACATGTTGAGCGACGGTGGCGCGCTCGGCTTCGGTTGTGGTTGAGCCGAGCACGATGCGTTCAATCAGAGTGGGAAGATCGACGTCGACGAGGATGCCGTGTTCAGGAACCCGGACGCCAAATTCCTCGGCCATCCTAACGGAGATTGCGAGCCGATATTCCCGCTCCCATTCAAAGGCCCTGTGCTTGAAGAAGAACCGGTCGAGCATGGCGACGCCGCGCATCCGAACCTGGGTCAGGTCGACATATTGGACCGGAGCACCCCACAGATCCTCGACGCCATATTCCGGTTTGAGCCGGAATGGTTTGAATGCGGCGCGCATGCGATCGGGCGTCGTGCAGATGGCGATGCCCTTGTGCTCTCCGGCGTAGAGCTTCCACATTGCATCGCTCTCATAGGCGGCACGGTGCCAGCAGCTTATCTTGGTCAACCGTTTGAGTTGGAAGAAGGCGCGCTCCACGCTCTCCATTTCGGCGTAGCGCGGATCGGGCGGCGGCACGTTCAACTGGACGGCGACGGCGCCTTCGAACGGATCGATGAACTGGTTCGCCGATGCGAAATAGAGCCGGCTCTCCGCGAGCGTTGAAAGGAAGCGCTCGAGACGAAAGTATTTCCAGAGCGTCTCGTTGCCCTCGACAGCAATGTCGCCAACCGTCCGCACAACAACCCCCAATGCTCAGCGACACCCGACGTTCAGAAGCCGGGTTGAGGTGGCAGTTTACCACCGAACAGTTATTTTTCCGAACGTCCGCCTTGAAATTTCACCAGTCGGTGATATTTGTTTGCTATTCACTGTGTTATCACTGATCGGTCATAGGATGTCAAACATGCACATTCGGGGTGTCGACGACGTTCGCCACTTTCTGCGAGAGGAGCGCAAGCGGCGTGGGCTTACCCAAAGCCAGCTCGCTGATCTGACGGCGACCTCGCAGAAATGGGTTAGTGACTTCGAGCGTGGCCGCGTCGATCCGCCGATGTCGATTGTGCTCAAGGTGCTGGTGTTGCTGGGCGTGACCATCGCGTTCTCGCCGGCGACAGTCTCGGCGAGTGATCCATCAGACGCTGGATCGGAATTCTGATGCCCGCATCCATCCGACTCTACGGTCTTCCTGTTGGTGTCCTCGATGTTGCCAGAGATGGCGACTTGTCCTTTCGCTACGAGCCGGGCTGGCTCGAGCGCACGCAATTGCCGCATCATCCGCTTTCTTTAGGGCTCCCTCTCTCGCCAGATCCCTACGACCATGACCGCGCCGGCCCGTTCTTCGATGGGCTGCTGCCGGATTCCCAGCAGACGCGCGAGGCTCTGGCGCGCTATCTGCAGGTCGATGCCACCGATGATTACGCGCTGCTCTACCAGCTCGGCCGTGATTGCCCGGGCGCGGTCACCGTCATGCCGCTCGACGATGAGGTGATCGCCGACGAGAATGTCGAGACGAAATGGGACGTGTTGGACGATGATCGGCTTGCCAAATACATCGTGGCCTTGCCGCGGCGGCCGCTGTTCATCGACGCCGACGGAGAGCTGCGGCTGTCCCTTGCCGGGGTCCATCACAAGGCTGGGGTCGGCGTCGTCGATCGCAGGATCGCGCTGCCGAGAGGGCGCACCCCTAGCACTCACATTCTAAAGGTCGACATCGATGGTCTGCCGGACTCGATCCGCGTCGAGCATTTCTGCCTGCGCCTGGCGGCGGCCGTCGGCATCCCGGTGCCGTTCTCGACCATCCGAGTGGTCAAGGACACGCCCTACATGGTTATCCGGCGATACGACCGTGTCGGCGTGAACGGGCAAGAGGTTTTCCGTCGCTTGCATCAGGAGGATTTCTGCCAGGCGCTCGGGCGCTTTCCGCGGCAGAAGTACGAAAAGGATGGCGGGCCGGGCTGGCAGGAATGCTTCGAGCTGATGAAGAAGGTCAGCGACGTCGTCATGGCTCGCACGCAACTTCTTGATCGCGCGATCTTCCAGTTCCTGGTTGGCAACCCGGACGCCCACGCCAAGAACTACTCACTGGTCTATCGGCTCGATCGCATCGAGCTCAGTCAGCTCTATGATGTCAACAACGCCGCTGCTTTCCGGTCCTTCTACAAGGAGCAGCGTCCGCGGCTGGCGATGTTCGTCGGTGGCAATCGTGATCCGCTCACGCTGACGCCGGAAAACTGGGAAGCCTTCGCCAAGGATACCGACTTCCGCCCCCGCTACGTACTTCGGCAATTGCTCGATATGGCCGAGCGCCTGACCCCGGCAGCCGAGAAATTGCTCGCGGAAGTGAAAGGGACCGAGGCCGACAGCAAGCTGCTGGCGCCTGCAGTCGAGGACATCGTTCAGCGCTGCACCGCAGTCCGCGCCTGGAGCGCATAGCTCAAAGATTTCCAGCAGCGCCGCTGCTCGGCGTGGATTTCATAATGTCCGTCAGGAGCGCGTCGATGCTGCCGGCCGATGTAGCTAGCCTTCCGTCGACAAAATGTGGAAGGTTGTTCTCTTCTTCATAGTCATAGCTGGCCTCGAAATCCTCAACGGCTTCCCCCGCCAGGGGGACGCCTCGATCCCTCAGGCGCTCATAGGCAGCGACGACAAAGTTGAACAGAGCGGGGTTGATGTTCACGACCGGACCATACCAATGGAATATCTGTTGGCAGGCCTGCCGAGTCTCCTCCTGATACCGCTGGCTGGCGATGTTCGTCGGTGGCAATCGTGATCCGCTCACGCTGACGCCGGAAAACTGGGAAGCCTTCGCCAAGGATACCGACTTCCGCCCCCGCTACGTACTTCGGCAATTGCTCGATATGGCCGAGCGCCTGACCCCGGCAGCCGAGAAATTGCTCGCGGAAGTGAAAGGGACCGAGGCCGACAGCAAGCTGCTGGCGCCTGCAGTCGAGGACATCGTTCAGCGCTGCACCGCAGTCCGCGCCTGGAGCGCATAGCTCAAAGATTTCCAGCAGCGCCGCTGCTCGGCGTGGATTTCATAATGTCCGTCAGGAGCGCGTCGATGCTGCCGGCCGATGTAGCTAGCCTTCCGTCGACAAAATGTGGAAGGTTGTTCTCTTCTTCATAGTCATAGCTGGCCTCGAAATCCTCAACGGCTTCCCCCGCCAGGGGGACGCCTCGATCCCTCAGGCGCTCATAGGCAGCGACGACAAAGTTGAACAGAGCGGGGTTGATGTTCACGACCGGACCATACCAATGGAATATCTGTTGGCAGGCCTGCCGAGTCTCCTCCTGATACCGCTTTGTCGTCTCTATCGCCGCGACGACGTTGTCGCGTGGGACGAGGCACAACGTCATCAGATCTGTCGTTATCGGATAGCCGCCGATCGGAATGAGTCTGACGACGTGCCGCAGTTCCTGTTGATGGTGGAAGTAGTTGCGGAGGCACTTGAGCGCCGCAAATTCCTGGACGTCGAAGAAATCGGCAGCAGCTCCAACCTTCAGTCGGTCATTGAGACTGTGTGCCGCCTCCAGGAGCGAAAACAGTGTGTCGCGGCTCGGTGAGACGCAATGCGTCTGGTAGAGCCGAAAGAACCTTTCGGACGCTGCGCCAACATTGGCCAAATCGACATCTTCTGACACACCGAACCTCCAATCGAATATGCGCGTCTCGAAGCCGTCACCTGCGCCGTTCTAGCCCGAAGCCTGCGACGAACCGCGCTGCAGTAGCTCGTTCAGAAAGGCATCCTGGTTTTCTGGAGGCGACGGTGAGGTTGCCGCGCCGATTAAGGCACACACGCATCCACGCGCAAGCCGTCGAGCGTCCAGTCGCACTTGGCTTGGTATGTCCTGCATCGCCTGGCCATGGAGGAAGTCGCTTCTCTCCTTAAAGAGCGCGAGGTATCGCTCGCCGGCAGAGGCATCGTCCAGGAGCGCCGCCAGGCGCCACGCGACCCGGGCGGTCGCGCCCTGGCGCCGTTGTCCGTTAATTTTCGGGCGCTTCCTCGGGTCATGGTCGATCGGCTGTCCCAATGCGGCCTCGATCACCGTGACATGCGCAAGAAACTCGTCGATCCCATCGCTTGCGAAGGCCCGGATCGCGAAGTGGTCGATCGGGCGATGAAATAGCGGGGAACGTCGAGCCTCCAGGAGTTCAGTCCAGGCTGCATCATCCAGATAGGCTGTTTGGGGTATCGCAGCGTCGGTCAGGGGCAACCGCGTAGGCCGTTCAATCTCCACCATGGCGCCGTCCTCATCTTCGTAGAAGTCCGGCTCCCACGACAATGTGTCGGCATCGGGCGGCGTCGATCGGCGCGCAAACAGGTCGTCTGACAGCGTATGGACCCATGGCACGCGAAAGGGGCGCCAATCCAAGTCGGAATAGCTGGTGACATCCTCCCAGGGGGCGGTCAGTAGCGCGAAGAGCGCAGCTTCGACCGGAGCGGGGAAGTGCCTTTTGTGCGGTTCGATCCGCCCGAAATCCTGTCGCAGATCGGCGAACAGTCCGGGGAGAACGCGGCCGCCAGATTTCCCGGGGAGGACCACGGTTTCTTCGACGACGAGCCAGGCAAACCGGCTGAAGCGCTGGCTGTCGAAACGCCAGCCGGGCCGTTTTTGCGACAACCCATCGGGGTCGAGGAGATCGTCCAGCTCCTCTGCTGTGAAGTTTCGAATGGCATTGGGTCCAAAACGCAGTTCGGGGACATCGTCGCCGAGATCAAGCGGACAGAGATGTACCAGATGCGCTTCCGTCTGCCTGAAGGCTTGGTCAAGGCGGGCCGCTGCGGTAGCCGGGGAGACAGCAAAGCGGGCGGATTCGTCGTCGCTCCAGCGAAATCCGAGACCGTAGAGGGCTTGGCTGAGGGCGACGTTCACGGCGTCCTTCGATCCCGCTGATTGATAGAGCGCCTGGCAGGTTTCCCGAAGCCTCACAAAGGCGGGGGACGCATATAGATTGCCAGCCACCGGACCTTCGTGGCGCCACAGAGCGTCGACCGCGGACACTAGCTCAAAGGGGAGCGGGTTGTTCAGGACGCGAACTCCTTTGACTATCGGAAGCTGTCCGAATGCGGTGGGTCAAATAATGTAAGGTGCGGCGAGCCGTAATGTCACGGCTGCTGCGCGCGTTAGGAGAAGATTCGTGCGATCAATCGTTCCCATTGCAGAACAACTGGACCGCGCACTTGCTGAACTGGCGATTGATCACCCCCTCAATGGGCGGATCGCACTAATCCTCGTCGACAATGGCCTTGAGCTGATGTGCCATCAAAAATGCGCTGACCTATTGTTCGAGGATAGGCACAGGAATTCCTGCAGGCTCACGCCGGAACAGCGCAGCGACGCACGTGGCCGCACCTTCGACAGGAAGATCCAATTTCTAAAAGAGCTCGGTCACATCCCGCCCGATCAGGTCCGGGCGATGGCAATCCTGCACGAGTACCGGAACCAACTCTATCATGTCGGGCTCCGCGACGATCCGGTCATCGGGCAGCTTGCGCACCTCTATTTCCGCCTGGCTGCTGGGCTGCTCGAGCCGCTCCTGAGTGCGCAGCGTCATCTGCGCTGGGAACCTGAAGTCGTCAGCGATGCGGCACGTCGACTTTTGCCTGAGTTGGTAACGACGAAGTACCGCAGAGCCAGGGTCGATATGACCGGGCTACGCGATCGGCTGGTCGCGGCTTGTCCGCAACTGCCAATGCCGGTCGAGCGAGCGTTGAGCGCGCATTTGTTGTTTCGCGTCGACCAGGCGGAGGCGGCTTTCGGCATAATCGCCAAGGGACGCTCAGGAATAGACGACCCTGTCGATACGCTGCGGACGATCCAGCTAGAAGCTGACACGATCGCCGCAATCGTTCGTTTTCGCCGCGATGGCGACAAGGCGCTGAAGGCGAAGGGCCCCCCGCCCAAGCCACTCGATGTGGACGCGCTCGGAATGGCGCGAGGGACGAAAGTGTTAGTCGATCTCAATGCGCGCCTGCTGCCTAGCTGGAAGCCCAGATACCCGCAGTTGCCGTTCGAGAGCTGGAGAAAACGAGCCAACTCGATTGGCGCCAAACGGACGGCCCTGACCGCACTGGAGATGTTTGACCAGATCAGGAAGGAGATTGACCAGTTGGAAGAGATCATGGCCGAACCCATCGAGGACATGCACGGGTGGCACCAGCACCTCGAAGACGTGGCCATGGACAGCCGATAGCATTCGGTCGGTGCGGTCATGATGACCTACATCGAGGAGTGCTTTTCAGCAGTGAAGCTGTAGAATCCACATCATGAACCAGACACGCCAACTGACGATCTTCTGCGGGGGACCGCTGGAACACGACTCGGAACGTGTCTTTCTGCGCGCCCTCGTTGACCATCTGGCGCGAGGTGCGACGGCGACCGTCGTCCTGTGCAATTTTCAGCTCAAAGGTCGACAGATCGACTTCGTCGTGGCGACGGAGAATGCCGTCGCCCTCGTCGAAGCAAAAGCCACCAAGCTTCCGGTTCGAGGCGAGATCAATGGCGCGTGGGAGCGGCTGTCGCCGTCTGGGGAGTGGGCATCGTTCCGCAACCCCTATCAGCAGGCGCTCGACGCCAAGAACCGTCTGCGTGATGCCATGGCTCAGGCGGCGCCCATCGGCGATTTCTACCCGGATGGGTTCGTCGCGATGACCGGCGAGCTCCCTGCGGGGTCGACCGTCACTTCGGGCGACTTCAAGGTTCGGATCGGGTCTACTGACGAAGTCCTGGCTGCGTTAGGAGCGACGGGAGGCAGCCCGTGGTCACTCGCGGCTTGGCAGGACTTTGCGCGATCCTTGAAATTGACCGCTACGTCCGTTGACGTCGCGCTGGCTGCCGAAAGTTCCTGGGCGTTTAGCGAGTGGGCGGAACGATATCGGCGGGCGTTCGCTGCGGAATACCAGCCCGATGCCGATCTATGGATCCCGGAAGATGACGAGCAGGCAGAGGCTCTCATCGCATCCACCAATGAGCAGGCTGGCAGCTTCTTGTGGGGACCATCCGGGTGCGGCAAGAGCCTGATGGCAAAGTGGCTGGGCCTCCAACTGACAGCGACGGGCGCCATCTGCCTCTTCGTTTCGGCGAAGCTGTTTTCGGGCTCGTGGGCCGAGGCGGTTCAGCGCGAGATTTCGCTGCTTGTTGATTCCTACGATCCGCGATTCCTGCGCCGGGCCACGCAATTGGGGATACCGGTCGTCCTGATCTTTGACGGCTTGAACGAGCTATCGGCCGACAATGCGCGACAAGCGCTGCGTGGACTCAGGGCTCTCGCAAGGCGGTATGAGGCGCGGGTGGTTGTGACGAGCCAGGAGTCCCGTCCAGAAGGTCTGGCTGGCCTGAGCAGCGTCAGCGTCGGGAAGCCGTCAGAGACCTTGAAGGCACGCATCGCCGAACAGGGACATGGAGTCTTGACCTCGGCGGCAAAGGACGTGCTGCGCGGCGTGCGGAGCGGGTTTGAGGCGCGCATCGTAGGTGAAATCGGCAACGAGCTGCGGTCAAACGTTACGCGCCTTGAACTCGTCGACCAATTCATCCGCACGCGACTGGGCCCACATGCGCGTTCGGGTTCGCTGGGCCTTCGGCGGCTCGCGGCGTGCCTCACCGACGAAATGGCCTATTCCCTATCGGAAACTGCCTTCGATGAGTTCATGCTGGCACAGCACCTGACGTTCGACGATTGCGAGGCAATTCTGCGGGCCGGCGTTCTGGAAACTCGAGGCGGCAGGGTGTCCTTCAGTCACGAAATCTTTCAGAGCACGTACGCCGCTCAAGAACTGGTCAGGCTGGCGCAGACGGATCCCTCGAAACTTGGCGTCCAGTTGGGCACGCCGCTCTTTCGTCCACTGGCCCGCGACATCATCGCCGCTCTCGGCACGGAGCCGGCTGGCCGTGCGGTGCTGGACGAAATCACGGACGCAGACATCATTGCCGATGCCGCCGACGGTGAACTTGGTAGCGTGGCGACAGCGACCGCCTGGGCTATTCTCGAGGCCAGCCACGCTCGTCTTCTCGCCGAGATCGCGCAGTCCAAGCTGGTCCTGACGAATGGTGAGGCTTTCAAGCGCCTCGAATGGGAAGGGCACATCGAGCCTCCGCCGACGAGTCGAGCCGGCTATCAGGCCTTGGGCGTTCGCGCGGCCAAGGGCACGGGCATCGAGGAATACCTGGTTTTGTGCCGGGCGATGGATGCAAAACTGCTGGAGCAACGATCACGGCTTGCCGAGGCGGCTCGTGAGGGCAACGTCGCCTTGCGCAGTGAAGCTTTCGCACTGGCCTATTATGGCTTCGGGCCGCGACACAACTTCACGCTCGCCGCGACGCAGGCTGACGCAACGAGGTTCACGCATATCATCGGCAATCGGCCACCGAAGATCGCGATGCGGTCTCTTGTCGGCTTGACCTCGGGCGAGCTCCTGTTCGTTCTCAAGCAACGCCATGAGCTGTTTGGCAAAGAGGATGTCACGCGATTCACGCTTGAGCTGACCGAGGTATTGCGCACGCGGTGGAGATACGAGCCCTATCATGTCCGGCTGGAACTGCTGCACATCGTCGGGTTCGTGCGGGACGCCGAGGAGACGGCGAGGGCTGGCCTCATCGAGGCGATCAACTCCCTCGAGATTCACGCCTGGAACTGGGCGTTGAATTCGAGCGTGATCGATGCCCTCAAGATACTGGGGGCGCTTGACGACGAGGGCGAAGGGCAGCGAGCTGCAATTCGTGAGGAGGTCGTGGCGGTGATCGGGGAAGCGGACAGCGACGACATCCGCGAGCAGGCTCTCAGCGTCTACACGCGGATGTTCGATCACCCGTTTGATTGGATTTATGCCGAGGAAGTCTACGCGTTGCCGGAGGAGACTCAGCGTCTGCTGTATCGGCGGGCCTTTCAGGCTGATGGGATCGGCGATTCCATGAGCGTGAGATACTTGGCGCAAAGGATCGCGGAATACGAAGAGGCATCAGACGCTCCGTTGTTCTCGAACCTGGCGCGACTTCCGTCCCAGACCAACCCGATGAGCCAGGACGAGATGGCTGCGTTCGTGCTGGCGGTTCGCTTCCTCGCACGACACGCTGGGCCGCTCCCGGTTGTGGAGGCCGAGAACGATGCGCAACAGTGCATGGTACTCATCAGAACGCTGGTCTATGCTGCCGAGTCCGGGCGCGACGCCGACCGGGAACAGGCTCGCGCGGCGTGGGAGCAATTGCACGCACTCCGTCCGCAACGCGTCATCGGTTGCCTTGCAGAGATCAACGAGCCGCTGGCGGCAGGTCACGTGGCGGAGCGACCGCCCAACTATCCCGCCCTCAACCTGGTCGATGTGTTTCCGGCCGACCTGCTCGCGGTCAGCCGGAAGTTGGTTGATGAGGGCGTCCCCCCGACATCGCATCATCGGGTCGGCTTTCGTGATCGGGACCTGCATTTCGCCTTTGGCGTGATTGCGAAGCACGGCGACCGCAACGATCTCGGTAGGCTCCGGCGTGTAACTGCAGATCACCCGTTTTCGCAAAAGGCCATAGAGGTCATCCGTGCAATCGAGACATCCGCCACGGCCATCAACCGATAGCCCAGATTCGCGGATTCACCGCTGCATCCACAAAGGCGTGGCAAGCGCAGTACCTGCCTCATCGATTGGGGCGGCGCGCTTACCCTCGCCAAGATGGGCTGGCCTAGATCTGGTCGAGTTCCTAGCCACCTCTCCGAAGACAATAGAACGCGGATCGACGGACTCGTCCAGTTGCATGGCGTAATCCTGGACCTCAGCGCGCCGATCCTGCCGACGAAGGGCTTGGGCGATTGGCTGCCCGCGCCACCGGCGTAGCTTGCGGATAGATTCGAATCGCATATGCTGCAGCATGGCTGATCCGGCCATGCCGTCCACATTGGCGAAGCCTGCGGGCAGGAATGAACGATCACCCCGTATGAACCTCTCTCCAAGGTGCGCGGGCCAAGTGGACGCGCCATTGCAGCACCGCCGGAGCGGTTCCATGCGAATCCATTTTCCCGATCTCATTCGGCCGAAACAGGCCGCAAAACATCTCGCTCGAGCTTCGACCGAGCTTAAACTGGCAGCGGTGCACGAGGCACTGGCGCAGGCTCTGGGCTATCGAGACTGGCACGAGCTTTCGATTACGAGTCATCCGAACGGTCTCGCTGCTCCAGATGGTCCAGGTCTCCAGGCCGCGCTTCTCACGATCCTCGAGTTGGCTGATGCCCTTGGCCTTCCGGACGGCCATGTCCAATATGCCGTTTCGAGAGCGCGCCTGCTCCGAGCGACGCCGTGGTCGATCGATGAGCACATGGTCCTGCGCGCATCGATCTGGAGGCGACGTGTTTTCGGGACACCGGGCCGCGGCAAACGCGGAACCGTCGTGAGAGACAAGGCCTATGGCTCAGGCGCCCCGGCCTATCTTCGCTATCCCGGCCGTCCCACCTATCTGCTCTTCGACACCGGATTTGGTACGCGGGCCGACTTCGAGGTGGCCACTCCGCGCTCCCCGCTCCCGGACTTCGTGCCCTCGCGGATCTGGTTGCCCTACGGGGTCTGGCAGCTGACGGACGAATCGGAAGTCCTGTTCTCGCGTGACTACCTACCGATGTGGCGCATATCGAACGATGGAACGGAGCGCCTTGCTCCCTGGCTATGGATTAAGGACATCGCGGAAGAAAACCACTTCGGCAGTCCTGGAACCGCCATATGGGCCTCCGGTCCCGCTCGCAACAGTGCTGTCGGCTACCTTCAGCGCCATCGCATTTTCGAGTTGCCGATGCTGACCGACATCATGCCTCACCTGTTCGAGCCCCACGTCGAGTCCTTGCAGGACGGTGTTGCCCGCCTCTATGCCGCTCGACGCGATGCGGAGGCGCTGCCACCCTACGCCGACCTCCACGATCGTGTTTTGGCGTGATCCCCAGTTTGTTGCCATTTCGCACGGCAAGGCGCACTCGAATCTGCTAAGCGGTAAGTATTGATGGGCTGGGACTATATGGCTGCAGTCAAAAAGAAGACTAATCCGCCGTTAGATGCACGTTTCACATTCGCAGAAGACTCGTTTGCCCGGTTGACGGGCGGGTGGGACTCTCACCTGCGCCCTGCTGTGGGCGTGGCAGACGGCGAGCCATATCTGTTGCGCTTGTTCAAGAAGACGGGCACTGCGCTCGACGACGATCTCCGGGTAATTGTCGGGCGTGGCCTGAGGCGCATCCGGCGTGTGCTTTCCTCCCGTCGCGCGAGAGACGTCCTGGTCGAGGTTCTCGAAACTGCAGAAGACCAGTATGAGCTGGCCATCGTTATGGTAGACCCCGGAAGTCCGATTTCCGGAGCATCACAGCGCCGGAGGACGAGGGAAGGGCGCTACCTTACGAGCGCAAGTCGTGGCGTCTTCTGGCGGAATATGGTCCGCGTGGCAGAGGCGCTTGCGCTGTGTCACGACGCCGGCATCGTGCACGGCGGCGTCGGCTTGCATTCGATATTCTCGCAGCGAGACGATAGTGCCGACTATCGGCTCGGTGGCGTCGAGGCATGCGTCCACATTGCGGACGGCGATCTCAAAGAGCCCGGGCATCTGCTTCGCGCGTCTGCTGTCATCTCCTTCCGACAAGACTGGATGGACTTGGCTGCGGTCGCCGGCACGCTGCTCGGCCTCGATGGTGACAACCCGCCCGCGCTTCTTTCCGTCGAGCGTCGAATGCTGGAACGGCTGGCCAGTCCCCCGCAGTTTCAACTGTTCGACGGTGCGGTCGTCCTCGACGAATTGAGAAATGTCGTCACCGAGCTCCACAGGGTTGGCTCCAGCTCGGAGGGCGAACTCGTTCTTTATCCTTCCCGGGACGTGGTTCAGAGCGATTTGCCGGCCCTCTCTTCGGGCACAATACCCGCAGCGGATGGCGCTGCGATCATGCAGTTTGTTGCCGACGATCTGTTGTCGGCCGGCGTCCGCCTTGTCCCGGCCGACCAGGACACCGTTCGCGTCATGACAGACCTCGCGGTCTATCATGTTCGTGTCATGAGCGACTCTGTCGGGATGATCGTAGCGGCACATCAGCGTCGCCCAAACGAATGGATGCACGGCGCTGTCGACATCGTCCATCAATTGCATCTCTCCCGAAATCGAGCGAGCTCGGAAGAGCGGGTCCAAAACCTCGGGCCAGGCGCCAAGCGCTGGCGGGACCTCCTTGAACCCATCCGGCACGCCGACGGGACGAGCGACGTTCCAATATGGTTTGCTCTCATCCTCCTCGAGGCCTTTACCCTGCTAAGGGAACAGTTTCGCCTCTATCCGGTCCATGTGCTTCCAACAGCCAATGCCGAGACCAACGTCGTCTGGCTGATGCCCGCCGATGACGCAGGGCGGGATGCGCAGCGTGAAACAATAGGGCTGCGCCCGGCTGCTGAGGCCCTCAGGCGCGAGCTGAAGTATGACGACGGAAAGGCAAACTGGACGCTTTCACAAACGGCGCGTCTGGCGATGGGCCGGGAGCGCGTGCCGGAACTCACCTACGAAGGCAGCGGCCTGATCAACGGGAAGATAGCGTTCGCATTCGGCACCAACCTCGCGATCCATGCCGGGCAACGGCTTTTCCTGCGCCCCCGCAAGGACACCGGCACCGAACGTGCCATCCGACGACGGCTGCAGAACATCGTCGCCGCCAGGTCCAACGTCGAGCTTCTGAGGGCTTTGGACGATCCCGCGCAGGTTCGAATGGATGACGTGCTGCGCGACATCGCGGCACCCGGCTCGCCGCCAGCCGACGTCGACATGGAAGAATCCAAGGTCGAGGCATGGCAGTCCATCGTCGAAGGCAGATCCATCAATGTCGTTGTCGGGCCGCCTGGGGTGGGCAAGACCTTTTTGATCTCGCACCTGGTGACGAGCATTCTGCATGAAACGCCCGACGCTCGAATCCTCGTATCATCCCAGAACCACGAGACGCTCGTCCACATGGAGGACGAACTCCGCAAATTTCTGCCCGCGTCCTCAACCATCGTCGTTCGCGTCGAGCGGTCGCGCTCCAGCGAGAAAGAGAGCACGCTGAGGCGGAGCTCGCAGTCCCTGCTGCGCTCCGTGTCGAAGCCGGATCCGGCCAGCGCCGCGATCATGACGAACCAGCTCAACCAGATCATCCAGGCCCTCAAACCCGTCGATACGTCCGAGCAATCGAGCGCCGACCGCGCTCTCCGCGACACCGATAATCTGATGCTGCGCTCCTCGGATGTGACGCTTGCAACCACGTCGTCGCATATTCTTGAGGAGATGATCGCCGACGGCGAGCAGTTTGACTGGGTCTTCATCGAGGAGGCGGCGCGGGCCAACGGTGCCGAATTGATCGGTGCTCTGCTCTTGGGAAACCGTCGGGTGATCATCGGCGATCACAATCAGCTCTCGCCCTTCGATGCGGCGGATCGCCAGAAATTCTACGACGCGAGCCGGGCCGGTGAGCTCCTGCGTGATGCCAAGGAGAAGCTCGCCGCGATCTCCGATCTGCCGAGCGAGGTGGAGTTGGCGCTCGAGGCGTTGAAGGCAGATCGGTTTCTGCTCAGCGACGTTCTCGCTATAGCGTCACGACTTGAAGAACCCTTCAAGTCGATTGCCGCGCGTGAAGAGATGAGGTTTCGGGACACCGGGCGCCCGAGCACGATCGCCAACACGCTGCGTGAGCAGAGCCGTATGCACCCGGTTATCTGCGAGCTCGTTTCCAACACCTTCTACAAGCGATCGTTGGTGTCCTCAGATCGGGTGAAGGCTCGCCAACCGGCCGTCGAGTGCGTCGACGGATTTCCGGCTTCTCCCATCGTCATTTTGGACCTGCCCTCGTTGAGCGTCGTCAAGCGGCGGGCCTTCGAGCAACCGGCGAAACGCTCGTATCGAAACGAGGTCGAGGCGACGGCCGTTCTAGCCGCTATGAAGAAGCTGCGCCCCATCATCCGCGAGGGCAAGCCGGTGCCAACGCTCGTGGTGCTGTCTCCGTACCTGGCGCAGGTCAATCACCTCGAACGACTGCTCAAGCCTCACATCGACACATCCTCGGGCACCCTGTTTGGCTTTATCAGCCCTCGAGGTGATGGAAAGTTCGTCTACACCAGCGACAGTTTCCAGGGCGGCGAGGCCGATGTCGTCGTGGCGAGCCTCGTGCGCAACAACGTCCTTGTGGGCACCAGAGCCCTTGGCTTCATCAAGAATCCGCAACGCCTGAACGTGTTGCTCAGCCGCGCCAAGCACAAGCTCGTTCTCGCCACCAGCCGGCAGTTCATCCGCAATGCGGTTGAGGGGATCGACCCCGACGCGGTCAATGACGAACTCGGCTTTCTGCGGACCATGCTCAACGAAGTAACCCGCTTGTCCGAAGCCGACTTTCCGTCGGTTGGGAAAGGCGCCTCCATCATCCCCGTGGATGAGCAGGGGAGGCCGATTCCATGAACAACATCTACATCCCGGCGTGGCACTATCGCGCACCCGGCATCGTCCAGCGGACCTGGGGCTGGAGCCCGGTTGAGGAAATGATCCTGCTATCGCTCGACCGAAGCCCGGGCACGATCAATCACGTGTCAGAGGCGCTCAAGATTCCCCGACAGGTGGTCGGCTCCACTGTGGCCCGGCTCATGCAGTTCGGACTTGTCGAAGTCCGGCTCTCGCCGCACCCCGTCCTCGTCACCAGCAGTATTGGTCATGACTTCATCCGCACCGGGCGCGCCCTTCCTGAACGCTCGGTCGATCGTGAGATCGGCATCAGTGTCGTCTACGAGAAGGTCGGACTGTCCGTCTTCAGGACGAGGGACGTCGACACGATCCCCGTCACCAAGCTTCCCGCCAAAGGCGCAATCATCCGGTTTCCGGAAGGGGAGCCACCAGAGACCCACTATTCGATGATGCAACGCGTCAACGAGTTCATGGTCGGCATGCTGAGGTCTGGTGAATGGCTGCGCGGCGTGCAGGCCAACAGCTCGTTTCTGGAGGCGAAATTCCTTGTGCTCGATCTCGATGAGATCGGAGCTGGCGTCTTTCCGCAAGGCGCGAGCGACCAACTCGTCGAGGCCCTCAAAGCAACGATCAAGACCGGCGTCTTACCAAAGACCACGACACCGCCGCCCGAGCGTTCCGTATCCATAGAGACCCGGTTCAGTGCCAGCGACCTCGTCGTCGGGGCCGAGCAGCACTTGCACCGCTTCGAGCAGATTGTCGGTGCCGCCAAGTCCAACGTATTCGTCCTGTCCACGTTCGTGGCTTCTCAGTCCGATGAAAAGGGCATGGATCGTCGGGAACGCATTGTGCGAGCTCTCGAGGATGCGTGCAAGCGCGGCGTGAGATGCCATCTATTCTACGGCACGTCGCTCGATCGCGCCAAGCATGCCGCAGCCATGCAGGAACTCTATCTGCGCCTATCCGCTGCACGGCAAACCAGAGGATATCTCCTGGTGCGGAGGGATCCTGTCGAGAGTCATGCCAAGTTCCTCGTTGCCGACGACGGCCACGACGGCGCGGTGGTGCTGATGGGATCGTGCAATTGGCTCCACTCTCCGTTCTCGGCCGTTGAAGTCTCCGCCGAGTTCAGAGAGCCCAACGCGGCCGCAGAAGGTCTGGATCTGCTCCGCGAGATTGTCTCCAGGCTCTCAAGTGCCAGCCGATCCGTGGAGACACTACAGTTCATGGCATCCGAGCTGCGCCGCCAGCGAAACATGCTGTCCACCTCTGAAGAGGCGCAAGCGCCTGCAGCGACGCTGACGATCCTGTATGCCGCCGACCACGAGCGCCTGCTGCGCGCTGCGGCCCACGATGCGCGACAGCGCTTCGTCTGTTGTACCAACAAGGTCGGCGCGAACATGGTGCCGGCGCTGTTCGATCCCGCCGAGGTCGCTGGCCGGCGGCTTAGCGGCGTTCGCATCTACTATTCGCGCCGGACCGGCCCGGTGAAGCGCAGCCACGTGACAAAGCATCGGGAACGGCTCCATGGCATAGTCGACCTCACAGGCGTGCCGGAACCGCAGCTGCATGCGAAGTTTCTGGCCTGGGACACCGACCATGTCGTCGTCAGCAGTCTGAACTGGGGGTCCCAGTCTGGACTCGAGGACAACCCGCTCGATGAAATCGGTCTCTATCTGGAGGGGCCAAGCCTGGCGACGTCGTTGCTCGACAACTTCGAGCGCGAACTCGAATGAGATGGCCGCGGCGATCCGTTATTTCAGGCGTGCCGTATCCTCGCAGTTGGGGAACTGGCTGCAGCCCAGAAAACGGCGATTGGCGATTCCGGTCCACTCGACCAAGTGACCGGCCCGACACGCCGGACACTGGCGCAGAAGGTCGCCGGCGACAGTCTCGAAGCGGAGGTTGTCACCGGCGATCTCGGAGAGCTCTCGGATGTATCGGGATGGTTCCCCGGGCGTTCCCCATCGTGGAAGCTTGCGGATTTGGCTATCACGACCGAACTTCGGGGCATCCTGTTTCCGTCGCTGCGCCACGCAGGCGGCACCAACCTGGTGGTCTTTCCGGCCATCCAATTGTTGCAGCCGGTCGAACAGGCGCCGCGCGCAAAGCGGGACAGGTTCTTGGTCGTTAGCGAGCCCGAAACGGCGGCGTCGTCGAGCAGTTTTTGGATCACCTCGCTCGCCCCCTTTGCCCTGAGCTTCGGTGCGACGGCGATGAGCCGCTCCGCGCGCCGCGACAACTCGGCGGCCAACCGGCAGGCGTCCGCGGCGGCCGCAACGAGCGCGACGCAAACCGCGCGCTCAAAATCTTTGTCGCCCGGCCGAATGCGCTTGCCGCCGGCGTCGGGGCGAAAAGCCGGACCAAAGGCCTGGGCGATCAGCAGCGGCAGCGACCGCGGCCAGCGCAGGTTTTGCGCCAGCACCAGGTCGGCGAGCCACCAGGCGAAGAGCTCGGCAGCGGGCCGCATGGCGACGACGGGGGCGGCGATCGCCGCGGCGGCGAACGGCGCCGGCCGCAGCAACCCCGCCAGGTTTTCGATCTCCGTGCAGAGGTTGGCGAGCGCGGGACCGTTCCAGTGAAGACCAAGCTGGTCGAGGGTTTTGGCCAGCCGATCGGCGCTGCCGATGGGCGGCTGCACGGAAAGCTGCCGCCAGGCGCTATAGATGGCGCCGGCGGGGACCGGGATCGGCGCCGGCCGGGCGCAGATACCAGGCGTCACGCAGGGCGGCCTCGTCTTCTGAGCGGCCGGCGAGCCGCATGCCGGCGGCGGCACAGCGCAGCGCCAGCCGCTGCCGCCAGGCCCCGGCCCAACTGGCGTGCGCGCGGGCGAGCGTGTCGAGCG
>NZ_JAMYSA010000080.1:0-30356 GCF_040321735.1 Mesorhizobium sp. M0293 | reverse complement strand
TTTTTTTTTTTTTTCGGTTTAACCATGTTCTTTTACAAATTGTTTGGTAGCTATGTTATGATTTATGTGTTTTTTGGGGGCACCGGGGGGGGATGGCGGCCGGGTCCGTTTTTACGTTCAAGGGGCTCGGCTTTCATGGAATCCTACCGCAACTCCGATCCGCGGCCGCCGATCATGCAGGGCTCGCCGCCCGCCATGGTGCCGCCGAAGCTCGACTGGGACCGGCCACCGTGGAACCGTTGGGCGTTCCAGCACATCCGCGAAATTCTCCCGACCGCCGAAGTCTGGCGCGGCAATGGCCATCGCCACCGGTTCGAACGCGCCGAGGTCGATCTCGATGGGCTGGCGGTCGAAGACAGCGAGGGCAAGCCGACAACGCCCGCCGGGCTGCTCGACGAGACCTATACGGACGGCTTCCTGGTGCTGAAGGACGGCAAGGTTGCCTATGAGCGCTATTTCAACGGCATGGGCGAGCGCACGCTGCATCTGTCGCAGTCGATGGCGAAGTCCGTCACCGGTTCGGTGTTCGGCATACTGGTCGGGCGCGGCCTGATCGATCCTGCCAAGCCGGTCACTGATTATTTGCCGGAACTCAGCGTCACCGGCTGGGCCGGCGCCAGCGTCCAGCATGTGCTGGACATGACCAGCGGCGTCCGCTTCTCCGAGGAGTATACCGACCGCTATTCCGATATTGGCCAGGTCGACGTCGCCACCGGCTGGAAGCCGGTGCCGCCGGACAGCGATCCGGCCTTTCGCTGGCCCTCGCATATGTTCGAACTGATCCTGGGCTTGAAGGAAACGATCCGCCCGCATGGTGCTGTCTTCGAATACCGCTCGATCGAGACCGACGTGCTTGCCTTCATCATGGAACGGGTGACGAGCAAACGGCTGCCGCAGCTGGTTTCGGAAGAGCTATGGCAAAAGCTAGGCGCTGATGAAAGCGCCTGCTTCACGGTTGACAGCGCCGGCTATGCGGTGGCCGACGGAGGCTTCAATGCAACGCTGCGCGACTACGGCCGCTTTGGCCAGCTGATCCTCGACAATGGTGGCGGCGTCGTGCCGGCAGAATGGGTCGAGGCGACACGCAACGGCGCGCATGGGCCGGATTTCAGCCCCAGCCTGCCGGAGGGCAGCTATCGCAACCAGTTCTGGATCGAGGACCCGCGCTCGCGCGCGCTGATGTGCCGGGGCGTGTTCGGGCAGATGATCCATGTCGACTGGAACACAGGAATGGTCGTGGTGAAGCTTTCGACCTATCCGGATTTCAGCAATGTCGCCTATTCCACAGCGACGCTGAAGGCTGTGCATGCCATCGCCACGGCACTTCGCTGAGCCCCACAAGAAGAAACGACCCGGAGGAATGGCCATGACCGGCAAGACCGCGTTCGAGACCCGCTACGGCTTCCGTCGCAACGAGGTGCTGCTCGCCAACTGGCGCGAGAGCCCGTTCAACCGGTGGTCGTTCCAGAATCTCGGCGAACTGGTGCCAACCGCCCGCGTGGCGGCGGTGCCGGCTGGTGTCGAGACGACGGTCCGGGACATGGGCGGCCTGCTCGACGAGAAGGTCACGATCGCCAGCGTACCGGAGACGGTGGCTGAGTTTCTCGGGCGTTCGAGCACCGATGCGCTGACGGTGATGAAGGGCGGCAAGATCGTCGGCGACCGGTTCGCGCCGCACATGGATTTCGGCGCCCGCCACATCATCTTTTCGATCAGCAAGTCGCTGACAGCGATCGTCGCCGGCATACTGGAAGGCGAGGGTGCGTTCGACCCGGAAGCGCCGGTGACGGCCTACATCCCTGAAGCCGCCGGCTCTGCCTATGGCGATGCGAGCGTGCGGCATGTGCTCGACATGAGCGTCAGCCTCGATTTCGAGGAAGCCTATCTCGATCCGGAGAGTGCTTTCGCCCGCTATCGCCGCGCCACGCTGTGGAATCCTGGCGGCGGCACGGAGAGCCTGCGGGAATTCATCTTGACTCTGCAGCGCCTGGCCGAGCCGCATGGCCAGACCTTCCGCTACCGCTCGCCCAATTCCGACCTGCTCGGCTTGTTGCTCGAACGCGCATCCGGTCAGCGCTTCGCCGACCTGATGCGCGAGAAATTGTGGCTGCCGCTTGGCGCTATCAGCGAAGCCTCGATCGGCGTCGATATGGAAGGCACAGCGCGCACCGCCGGTGGCATTTCGGTGACGCCGCGTGATCTGGCACGTGTCGGCGAGATGATGCGGCAAGGCGGCACGGCCAATGGCCGCCGCATCGTGCCGGAAGCCTGGGTGCGCGATACGGTTGCCACCGGCGGCAGTGCGGAAGCCTGGCAGCGAGGCACGATGGCGCTTTTGTTTCCGAACGGCCGATATCGCAACAAATGGTACCAGACTGGACACGAGAACGGCGCCTATTGCGGCGTCGGCATCCACGGCCAGTGGCTCTATGTCGACCCAAAGGCCGAAGTGGTGATCGCCAAGATGTCGTCGCAGCCGGAGCCGGTGGACGATCCGCTCGATGTCGAGATCGTCGCGTTCTTCGAGGCGCTGAGCCGCATGGTCTGAGCGCGCCTGGGTCGCCACATTAGCGCGCGCTTTCCTGTGGACCCTCCGAGCTGATCAAAGCGCGGCGGTTGGCGGACCGAGCGTCTGCGCCTATGGTCGCCGCTCTTTCGACGAGAGCAGGAACGACATGGCATCCGACATCAAGCGCATTGCAGCCATCATCGCGGCCGAGATCACTGCCCGGCCTGAACAGGCAGCGGCGGCGATCGGATTGCTGGATGAGGGCGCGACGGTGCCATTCGTGGCGCGCTACCGCAAGGAAGTCACCGGCGGACTGGATGACACGCAGTTGCGCGACCTTGCCGAACGGCTTGCCTATCTGCGCGAGCTCGATGCGCGCCGCGACACCATCCTTGGCTCCATCCGCGAGCAGGGGAAGCTGACCGCGGAACTCGAGGGCAAGATCGTCGCCGCCACGACCAAGGCGGAACTGGAAGACATCTATCTGCCTTACAAGCCCAAGCGACGGACCAAGGCCGAGATCGCAAGGGAGCGCGGGCTGGGGCCGCTGGCCGAAGCCATTCTTGCCGACCGTTCGCTCGTCCCGGCCGAACTGGCGCTGGCCTATGTCAGCGAAGAGGTGGCCGACGCCAAAGCCGCCCTCGATGGCGCGCGCGACATCCTGTCGGAACAGTTCGCCGAGAATGCCGATCTGGTCGGCAAACTGCGCACCCACATGAAGGAACGCGCCTTCATGCGGGCCAGGGTGGTCGACGGCAAACAAGAGGCCGGCGCGAAATTCTCCGATTATTTCGACCATGTCGAGCGCTGGGCAAACGTGCCGAGCCATCGCGCGCTGGCCATGCTGCGCGGCCGCAACGAGGAGGTGCTGTCGCTCGACATCGAGGTCGATGCCGACGACACCTCGCCGGTGAAGCCGGTCGAGCGGATGATCGCCAATGCCTATGCCATCGGCGGCAGCCTGCCGGGCGACCGCTGGCTGATGGAGGTGGCGGGCTGGACCTGGCGCATAAAACTGTCGCTGCACCTGACGCTCGATTTGATGCGCGATCTGCGCGAACGAGCGGAAGAGGAAGCGATCCACGTCTTTGCCCGCAATCTGAAGGATTTGCTGCTCGCGGCCCCGGCCGGTTCTCGTGCCACGATGGGGCTCGACCCCGGCATCCGCACCGGCGTCAAGGTGGCGGTGGTCGACGGAACCGGCAAGGTACTGACCACGACGACGGTCTATCCATTTCCGCCGAGGAACGATGTGCGTGGCACGCAGGCGGAACTCGCCAAGCTCATCCGCCTGCACAAGGTCGAGCTGATCTCGATCGGCAACGGCACCGGCAGCCGCGAGACGGAAAAGCTGGTGGCGGACATGCTGTCCGACATGCCGGCGGACGGTGGCCCGAAGCCGCTGAAGGTGATCGTCAGCGAGGCGGGTGCCTCGGTCTATTCGGCATCGGCGACGGCGGCAGCGGAATTCCCCGGCCTCGACGTGTCGCTGCGCGGCGCCGTGTCGATCGCGCGACGGCTGCAGGATCCGCTGGCCGAACTGGTCAAGATCGAGCCAAAATCGATCGGCGTCGGCCAGTATCAGCACGATGTCGACCAGTACCGGCTCGGCCGTTCGCTGGAGGCGGTGGTGGAGGATGCCGTCAACGCCGTCGGCGTCGATCTCAACACCGCCTCGGCGCCACTGCTGGCGCGCGTTTCAGGCCTCGGTGCGTCACTCGCGGACGCCATCGTCGCGCATCGCGATGCGACCGGCCCTTTCGCCAGCCGGAAGGATCTGCTGAAGGTCTCCCGCCTTGGACCTCGAGCGTTCGAGCAAAGCGCCGGCTTCCTGCGCATTGCCAATGGCAGCGAGCCGCTCGATGCCTCGTCGGTGCATCCCGAAGCCTATGGCGTGGCGAAGAAGATCGTCGCCGCCTGCGGGCGCGATGTCCGTTCGCTGATGGGCGACAGTGCAACACTGAAGGCGCTCGACCCGCGCGTCTTCGTCGATGAGCGTTTCGGCTTGCCAACGGTGCGCGATATCCTGGCGGAGCTGGAAAAGCCCGGCCGCGATCCGCGCCCCGGTTTCAAGACGGCGACCTTTGCCGACGGCATCGACGACATCAAGGATCTGAAGCCCGGCATGCTGCTGGAAGGAACGGTCACCAATGTCGCTGCCTTCGGCGCCTTCGTCGACATCGGTGTCCATCAGGACGGGCTGGTGCATGTCTCGCAGCTGGCCGACCGGTTCATCAAGGACGCGCATGAGGTGGTCAAGGCCGGCGATGTGGTCAAAGTGCGCGTCGTCGATGTCGACATCAAGCGCAAGCGCATCGCGCTTTCCATGCGCAAGGATGGTGGCGAAGGTGGTGCACCGCGCGGCGGACCGCGCGACGATGGCGGCGGCAGGCCGGCGCCGCGTTCGCCGGCACCTCAACGCCAGCCGGAAAGGCCGGCGCAGCAGGGCGCGTTCGGTGCGGCGTTGGCTGATGCGCTGAAGCGCAAGTAGCTACCAAGCCAGGATAGCCGGCTCCTTCTCAACCTGGCGCAGCAGCCAGTCGCGAAAATTGGCGACCGGCGGATGGCCGCGCTTGTGGTGCGGCACGACGAGATAGTAGGCGCTGCGGCTTTGCATCGGCTTGCCGGGCGCGGGCACGAGCTGGCCGCGCTGCAATTCGCCTGCGATGAGGATCAGCGGCAACAGTGCGACGCCGAGCCCCGCCATGCAGGCCTGGGCAGCGGTGCCGAACTGTTCGAATTGCATACCGGGTCCGGTCGGCGCGCTCAGCCCCTGATGCTCGAACCATTCGGTCCAGGCCCCGGGCCGCGTCGCCATATGCAGCAGCGGCAGGCGGCCGATATCGGCCGGTGAGGCCATGGCGCGCCCAGCGAGGAATTCGGGCGACGCCACCGGCGCCACCGTTTCGCGCATCAGAAGCGTCGAGTCCGCCTCCGGCCAGTCCGGCAGCCCGTAGTGGATGGCCGCATCCAGTCGTTCGCGGGCGAAGTCGAAACGGCCGACGCGGGTGACGAAGTTGATGGTGATATCGGGATTGTTTTCGACGAAATCGGGGATCATCGGCATCAACCAGCGCGTGCCGAAAGTCGGCAGTATGGCAAGGTTCAGGATGCCACTATGCCGATTGCTCATCAATCCAAGGGCTGCGTCACGCAACTGACCAAGGGCTGAACGCACCGCCTCGGCGTAGATTTCCCCCGCCGTCGACAGCCTGACATTGCGGCTGTCGCGTTCGAACAGCCGGCGGCCGAACTGATCTTCCAGCAATCTGATCTGCCGGCTGACCGCGCCCTGGGTCAGATCAAGCTCCTGGGCAGCAGCGGTGAAGCTGCCGAGCCGGGCCACAGCCTCGAAGGCGGCAAGGGCGCTGATGTTGGGCAAAAGGCGGCGTTGGACATTCATGATCCATTACTAACGCTCATTGATCGGTGAAGCAATTTCGTTTGATTTTTTCTAGGTGTGGGCCGATAAGCCGGGCCAAGATTTTGCTTCATGCATGTAGTCATCCCAAAACCGCTGGATACTTTTGGGCGACATGCATTGGTTTGGGAGAATGCCATGGCTGCCGACAAGAATGCATTCGTCTGGGAAGACCCCTTCCTGATCGAGGACCAACTTTCGGAAGACGAGCGTATGGTGCGCGATGGTGCTGCGGCCTTTGCTGCCGACAGACTGGCGCCTCGAATCGAGGACGCCTATCTCAACGAGACCTTCGACACCGCTATCTTCCGCGAAATGGGCGAGGCCGGCCTGCTCGGCATCAACATTCCAGAGGAATTCGGCGGGCTCGGCGCCAACTATGTGACCTACGGGCTGGTCGCGCGGGAAGTCGAACGTGTCGACTCCGGCTATCGCTCGATGATGTCAGTGCAGTCGTCGCTGGTGATGTACCCGATCTATGCCTATGGCTCGGACGAACAGCGCAAGAAGTATCTGCCCAAGCTCGCCAGCGGCGAGTGGATCGGCTGTTTCGGGCTGACCGAGCCGGATGCCGGCTCAGACCCCGGCGGCATGAAGACGCGCGCCGAGAAGACCGCGAACGGCTACAAGCTCTCGGGCTCGAAGATGTGGATTTCCAACGCGCCGGTCGCCGATGTGTTCGTCGTCTGGGCGAAGTTGAAGGGCGAGAACGGCAAGGATGAGATCCGCGGCTTCGTGCTGGAAAAGGGCATGAAGGGGCTTTCGGCGCCGACGATCGGCGGCAAGCTGTCGCTGCGGGCATCGATCACCGGCGAAGTGGTGATGGAAGGTGTCGAAGTCGGCGAGGATGCGCTGCTACCGAACGCCAAGGGCCTTGGCGGTCCGTTCGGCTGCCTCAACCGCGCCCGCTTCGGCATTTCCTGGGGCTCGATGGGGGCTGCGGAAGATTGCTGGCATCGCGCCCGCCAGTATGGCCTCGACCGCAAGCAGTTCGGCAAGCCGCTGGCCGGCACGCAGCTTTACCAGAAGAAGCTCGCCGACATGCAGACCGAGATCGCGCTTGGGCTGCAAGCCTCCTTGCGTGTCGGGCGGTTGCTCGATGAAGGCAAGATGGCGCCTGAGATGGTCTCGATCGTCAAGCGCAACAATTGCGGCAAGGCGCTCGACATCGCCCGCCAGGCCCGCGACATGCATGGCGGCAACGGCATCCAGATCGGTTATCACGTCATGCGCCACGCGCAAAACCTGGAGACGGTCAACACCTATGAGGGCACGCATGACGTGCATGCGCTGATCCTGGGACGGGCGCAGACGGGGATACAGGCGTTCTTCTGAGCGTTCGGTAGCTGCTTAAATTAGGTGCACCGCAACATCTCTGCTTGGAGAATGGCCGCCTGATGTGTCAGGGTTCAGCGAAATCGTTTGAAACGCTGAATTCCGGGGCCCCATGGCAATTCTGGCAGCCGTCTACCACCTGACCCACTACAAATACGACCGGCCGGTGGTTCTCGGTCCCCAGATCATCAGGCTGCAGCCGGCGCCGCATTCCCGCACCAAGGTGCTCAGCCATTCGCTCAAAGTCGAGCCGGCGAACCACTTCGTCAATCTGCAGCAGGACCCATACGGCAACTTTCTTGCCCGCTTCGTCTTCCCCGAGCCGGTGACGGAGCTGAAGATCGAGGTCGACCTTGTCGCTGACATGACGGTCTACAATCCGTTCGACTTCTTCGTTGAACCATCGGCCGAGGCCTTCCCGTTCGAATACCCGGAAGAGATACGCGACGATCTCGCCATCTACCGGACGCCGGAGCCTGCCGGCCCGTTCCTTTCGGCCTTGCTCGGGACAATCGACCGCAGCGCGCCGAATACCGTCAATTTCCTCGTCGATCTCAATGCCCGGCTGCAGCGCGAAATTGCCTATATCGTCCGTATGGAGACCGGTGTGTTCTCGCCGGAGGAGACGCTTGCCGCGAAAAAGGGTTCGTGCCGGGATTCGAGCTGGCTGCTGGTGCAGATCCTGCGCAATCTCGGCATCGCCGCGCGCTTCGTTTCCGGCTACCTGATCCAGTTGAAGCCGGATCTGGTCGCGCTGGACGGTCCAGCCGGGACCGCCGTCGACTTCACCGACCTGCACGCTTGGTGCGAGGTTTATCTTCCCGGCGCCGGCTGGATTGGCTTCGATCCGACCTCCGGCCTGCTCACTGGCGAGAGCCATGTGCCGCTCGCCGCCACACCGCATTTCCGCAACGCGGCACCCATTTCCGGCATGGCGAGCTTCGCCAATGTCGAATTCGGCTTCGAGATGCGAGTCGACCGCATCGCCGAGCATCCGCGCATCACCAAACCGTTCTCGGATGAAAGCTGGCAGGCGCTCGATGCGCTCGGCAATAAGGTCGATGCCGCATTGTCGGCCGGGGACGTGCGGCTGACGATGGGCGGCGAGCCGACCTTCGTGTCGATCGACGATTTCGAGTCGGCCGAATGGAACACCGCCGCCGTCGGCCCGACCAAGCGCGAAAAGGCCGATGAACTGATCCGAAAACTGCGCGAGCGTTTCGCGCCGGGTGGTTTCCTCCACTATGGCCAGGGCAAATGGTATCCGGGCGAAAGCCTGCCGCGCTGGACCTTCTCGCTTTACTGGCGTGCCGATGGGCAGCCGGTGTGGAGCGACCCGTCGCTGATCGCACGCGAAAAGAGCGAGGCCGATATCGGCCCGAAACAGGCCGAAAGCCTGCTCACCGCGATTGCCGGCGAACTCGGCATCGATGAGAGCATGGTCAGCGAAGCCTATGAAGATCCGGCCGAGTGGCTGCTCAAGGAAGGCAAGCTGCCGGAGAATGTCGATCCATCCAACTCCAAGCTGGAGGATCCGGAAGAACGCAGCCGCATGGCGAAAGTGTTCGAACGCGGACTGACCAAGCCGTCGGGTTACGTGTTGCCCGTGCAGCGCTGGAACAGCCAGGCATCGGGGCCGCGCTGGCGCTCGGAAAAATGGAAGACGCGGCGCGGCCGGCTGTTCCTGGTGCCCGGCGATTCACCCGTCGGCTACCGTTTGCCGCTCGGCACGTTGCCCTACGTGCCGCCGGCGCAGTTCCCCTACATCGTGCCGGTCGATCCGTCGCTGCCGCGCGGACCGCTGCCCGCGCGTGAAGCCATATTGCCGGGGACGGCGCCGGCCGAACTGGAAGGCGCCGACGAGATGGCGCGCCGCCAGCAGGCGGCGTCCTTCACGGCAGCGACCGGCCAGCAGGATCGCGTCGAACAGAAGATCACCGAGAGCGGCGGCGCGGGGCGCACCGCGCTTTCGGTCGAACCGCGCGACGGCCGGCTTTGCGTGTTCATGCCGCCAGTCGAGGCGCTGGAGGATTATCTCGAACTGGTCGCGGCGGCCGAAAACGCGGCAAAGGCGATCGGCCTTCCCGTGCATATCGAGGGCTATGGCCCGCCGCACGATTCGCGCCTCAACGTCATCCGCGTGGCGCCCGATCCCGGTGTCATCGAGGTCAACATCCATCCGGCTTCGAACTGGCAGGATTGCGTGGCGACGACGACGGCGATCTACGAGGAAGCGCGGCAGACGCGGCTTGGCGCCGACAAGTTCATGATCGACGGCCGTCATACCGGCACCGGCGGCGGCAACCATGTCGTCGTCGGCGGCGCCACGCCGAACGACAGCCCGTTCCTGCGCCGGCCAGACCTGTTGAAGAGCCTTGTGCTGCAATGGCAGCGGCGTCCGTCGCTGTCCTATCTTTTCTCGGGCCTGTTCATCGGCCCGACCAGCCAGGCGCCGCGCTTCGACGAGGCGCGTCACGACTCGCTCTACGAACTCGAAATCGCGATGGCGCAGGTGCCGCATCCAGATCAGGGCGCAGCACCCTTGCCGTGGCTGGTCGACCGGCTGTTCCGCAATTTGTTGACAGACGTCACCGGAAATACGCACCGCTCGGAAATCTGCATCGACAAGCTGTTCTCGCCGGACGGGCCGACCGGCCGGCTGGGTCTTGTCGAGTTCCGCGGTTTCGAGATGCCGCCCAATGCGCGTATGAGCCTGGCGCAGCAACTGCTTGTCAGGGCGATCATTGCCCGCGCGTGGAAGAGCCCGCTCGACGGCCGCTTCGTGCGCTGGGGTACCTCGCTGCATGACCGCTTCATGCTGCCGCACTATGTCTGGGCCGATTTTCTCGACGTGCTTGACGATCTCAAGCTCAACGGTTTCGAGTTCCGGCCCGAATGGTTCGACGCCCAGCTCGAGTTCCGCTTCCCGTTCTGCGGCGAAGTTCAGCACGCCGGCGTCAAGCTGGAACTGCGCCAGGCGCTGGAGCCGTGGCATGTCATGGGCGAGCAAGGAGCGATCGGTGGTACCGTGCGCTTCGTCGATTCATCGGTCGAGAGGCTGCAGGTCAAGACCGAAGGTCTCAATCCGGAACGTCATGCGATCGTCTGCAACGGTCGCATCGTGCCGATGAAGGTCACCGACAACCGCGAAGTGGCTGTGGCAGGCGTCCGCTTCAAGGCCTGGCAACCGGCCTCCGGTCTGCATCCGGCACTGCCGGTCAACACGCCGCTGGTGTTCGATATCTATGACCGCTGGTCGGGCCGGGCGGTCGGCGGCTGCGTCTACCATGTCGCGCATCCGGGCGGGCGCAACTACGATACGTTCCCGGTCAACAGCAATGAGGCGGAGGCCCGGCGTCTCGCCCGCTTCGAACCGCGCGGCCATACGCCGTCCACTTATGTGCTGCGTGAGGAACAACCCGCCGAAGATTTCCCGATGACCCTTGACCTTCGGCGGCCGGCAAGACTCTGATCAACGATGGCAAAGGGGAATCACAAGAGGGTACGCGGCGAGCCGCAGATCCACAGCCTGCTGGAGCACTACCAGCCGATCGACGGGGTCGTCGACGAGATGGTCGATCCATCAGGCAATCCCCGTCCGGCCTGGAAGTACTTTATCGAGGCGCTCGACGAACTGGGGCCTGAAAAGCTTGGCCAGCGTTTCGCCCGCGCTGACCAGTATCTGCGCGATGCCGGCGTCTACTACCGCGTCTATGACAAGGCCGGCGCCAATGAGCGCGAATGGCCGCTGGCGCATGTCCCGGTTCTCATCGAGGAGAGCGAGTGGGCGGCGATCAGCGCCGGCCTCGTGCAGCGCGCCGAATTGTTCGAGGAAACCATCGCCGATATCTACGGGCCGAACCGGCTGGTCGAGAAAGGCATCCTGCCGGCGGGATTGATCGCCGCCAGCCCCGAATATTTGCGGCCTGTCGTCGGGATCAAGCCAGCCGGCGGTCATTTCCTGCATTTCTGTGCCTTCGAACTGGGCCGTGGGCCTGACGGTCAGTGGTGGGTGCTCGGCGACCGCACTCAGGCGCCGTCCGGCGCCGGCTTTGCGCTGGAGAACCGTGTCGCCACCACGCGCGCGCTATCCGACATCTATGGCGAGATGCATGTGCACCGCCTTGCCGGCTTTTTCCGCCGTTTTCGCGACGCGCTGATCGGCATGGCCAAGGAAACCGACGGCCGGGTCGCGATCCTGACGCCGGGGCCGCTCAACGAAACCTATTACGAACACGCCTACATCGCCCGCTACCTCGGCATCATGCTGCTCGAAGGCGAGGATCTGACTGTCTCCGGCGGCAGGCTGATGGTGCGCACGGTTTCCGGCCTGATGCCGATCAGCGTGTTGTGGCGGCGGCTCGACGCCGCCTTCGCCGATCCACTCGAACTGCGCGCGGATTCGCAGATCGGTACGCCGGGCCTGGTCGAAGCGATCCGACAGGGCGCGGTAGCGACCGTCAATGCGCTTGGCTCCGGCCTTATGGAGACGCGCGCGCTGCTCGCCTTCCTGCCCAAGATTTCACGCGCCTTGCGGGGCGAGGAATTGTTGCTGCCAAGTGTCGCGACATGGTGGTGCGGGCAAGCGACCGAGCGCGCGCATGTGCTGGCCAACATCGACCGCATGGTGGTCGGCCCGGCGCTGTCGACGAGGCTGGCCTTCGAGGATGACGACCAGACGAAGCTCGGCTCGGCGCTGTCCACCGGGGAGCGGGCGGAGCTGGTGTCGCGCATCGAACGCGATGGCGGCGACTTCGTTGGCCAGGAAGCAGTGACGCTTTCGACGACGCCCGTCTATGTCGGTGGCTGGCTGGAGCCGCGGCCGGCGAGCCTGCGCGCCTACCTGGCGCGAACACCCGAAGGCTGGACGGTGATGCCGGGGGGATTTGCCCGCGTCGGCCTGTCGCTCGACCCGACGGCGATCGCCATGCAGCGTGGCGGCCAGGCAGCGGATGTCTGGGTTGTCAGCGACAAACCGGTGGAGCGCGAGACGCTGCTGCCGCAAGAAGGCGACAGTTTCACCCGCACCAGGCCCGGCAGCCTGCCCAGCCGTGCGGCGGAGAACCTGACCTGGCTCGGACGCTACATCGAGCGCTCGGAAGACACGGTGCGCATCCTGCGCGCTTATCATGTGCGGCTGGCCGAGACGTCCGATCCGGACATGCCGCTCTTGGCAGACATCAGGGATTATCTCGAACCTTTCGGCATCGACGTCGAAACGGCGATCCCGTCAGGACTTATCGGTACGCTGGATAGTGCGGTCTACAGCGCCGGGCAGATTCGCGACCGCTTTTCGCCCGATGGCTGGCTGGCGCTGAAGGATCTGTCGAAGACCATCCATCAGTTCGCGACGACGGTCGCACCGGGCGACGACGCGACCCGGGCGATGACGGTCATCCTGCGCAAGCTCGCCGGCTTTTCCGGCCTGCTACACGAGAACATGTACCGCTTCGCCGGCTGGCGCTTTCTCGAGATCGGCCGCCGGCTGGAGCGCGGCATCCAGATCGCTCGCACGCTGTCCCGGCTGACCAGTGCCAAGGCGCCCGACGGCGCGCTCGACATGATGCTGGAGATCGGCGACAGCGTGATGACACACCGCCGGCAATATCCGGTGCAGGCCGGCCGGCGCACGGTGATCGACCTGCTGGCGCTCGACCCGCTCAATCCGCGCTCCATCCTGTTCCAGCTCGAAAGGCTGAAGGCCGAGATCGGCCTGTTGCCGTCGCTCGGCGGCGAGGGGCACATGTCGCCGGCGGCGAAGGAAATCCTGCAGCTCAACACCCAGATCGCCATCAAGGAGCCTTCGGACATGACGGCAAAGGCGCTGGACGAGCTCGCCTACGAAATCGGCGGCCTCTACAACAGCCTCGCCAAAGCCTATTTCGGATAAAGCATGCTTTACGACATCAGGCTTCATCTGCATTACGACTATGCCGCGGCGGCCGGCGGCGGCCGCCATCAGATCCGTGTGCTGCCGTCGACGATATCCGGCGTTCAGCGCGTCATCGCCGCATCACTGTCCTTTGCGCCGGCGCCCAACGAGCGTTCTGATTTTTCCGATTTCTTCGGCAACAACGTCACCTCGATCGCCTTTCGCGAGGCGCATGACACGCTCGACATAAGGATGAGCGCACGCGTATCGGTGTCGCGGCCCGAGCCTGGGCTCGACGTGTCACCCGATATTAGCCGGCTCAGGCAGGAACTCGCCGCCGTGCGGTCGCTGGCGCCTGATACACCGCACCATTTCCTGACGGCCAGCACTCATGCCGGCATCGATGCTGCGATCACCGGCTATGCGCGCGACAGCATCGGCGGCTCAGCCGCCGGCACGGCGATGAACCTGTGCAATCGCATCCATCGCGATTTCACCTATGACGGCGAAGCGACCACGGTGCGAACCCGGGCCAGCGATGCCTTCAAGCTGAAGCGCGGTGTCTGCCAGGATTTTTCGCACATCATGATCGCCGGTCTGCGCGGGCTCGGCATTCCGGCCGGCTATGTCAGCGGCTTCCTGCGCACCATCCCGCCGAAAGGCAAACCCCGGCTGGAAGGCGCCGATGCCATGCATGCCTGGGTCAAGGTCTGGTGCGGTCGCGACGCCGGCTGGCAGGAATTCGATCCGACCAACGGCATGCGGGCCAGCAACGACCATATCACCGTCGGCTACGGCCGCGATTATTCGGACGTCGCGCCGATCGTGGGCGTTCTCAAGACCACCGGGGGACAGGTCGGCGAGCAAGCTGTCGACGTCATTCCGGTCGTGCTCGAAAAAGCGTGAAAGCAGGCTTGGTGCAGCGACCTCTTCACTGTAATTCCGGTGGACAAGACTACTTCTCAAACGCTGATGCAGCAGCTACTTTGCATTCGTTTCGAAGTGGATAGTAATTATATTCTTTAAGCGCGTTGGCGCGGGGTTTGAGAGTGATCAGCGTCGTTATTCCTGCCCACAATGCGGCGGCAACCATCGGGGCAACGCTGGCTTCTCTTCGCAGCGAGGCCGAAATCATCGGCGAGATACTGTTGGTCGACGATGCATCGACAGACGGCACGGCAGCCGTGGCGCGGCAGGCCGCGGCGGAGCTGTCGTTGCCGTTGCGCGTGCTGCCGGCCAGTTGCCGCGATGCCGGCGGTGCCCGCAATGTGGCGCTGGCGGAGGCGGTCCATCCCTGGGTATACCTGATCGATGCCGACGACCTGCATCTGCAAGGTGGACTGCACTCGCTGCTGCGGCAGGCGGAGGAGCAGCCGAAGGCCGATATGATCGTGGGCGCCTACCGGCGACGGGTGAACGGCCAGGATCGGCAGATCAAGGTACCGAACGGCTATCGGGCTGCATGCCTGGCAAACGCTTCGGCCTATGTGAAAGGCGACATACGGTCGGTCGCCGTGGGCAGCGTCCTGGCATCCCGAGCCCTGATCGGCGAGACGAGGTTCCCGGTCGGATTGGCCTATGACGAGGACACGCTGTTCTGGGCGCGGCTGATGAGCAAGGCATCGCTGGCCATGGTTTCGCAGCCCGTCATGGTCTATGAGGTTTCGCCGGCGCGTTCCGATGACCGCTTTGCGATCAACCCGGTACGGCGCTTCCTGGATTGGCGCCGACAATTGCGCACGCTTGTCGACTGCAACATCCCGATGTCGGCGCTCAAGACCAGGGAAGGGCTCGTCGCCCTCAAGATCGCCCGGGTCCACTATGCGCGCGGCGATCTGGACACCGCGGCACGCTTCCTGGCAGTGGCCGCGGCTGCGCCGAAGCGGCGCTCGGAAGCCTGGCGCTGTCTTCGCTACAGGTTCAAACTCGCGGCGCGGCGGCGTTTGTCCGCGCCATCGATCCAGCTGCAGGGCGCTCTGTAGGCGCCAGTCCCCCCGGGACAACACATCGCCGCCACAGGCTTTTCGGACGGCGTGTGGAACCAGCAATCGGCCAACAGCTTATCTACGGATATTTGCGTGGAGCCGACATGCTGCAAAAATCCGGATTGTCGCACAACCGGCCGGCTGACGAAGACGCTGTGCCGAAAAATGGCGCGCCGAAGAACGGGGCGCAGAGTTCAGCCGATCATGCGTCGCTTACCTATGTCAGCGATGCCGAGCCCGGTATCCGGCGGCTAAAGACAGGCAAGGGGTTTTCCTACAAAGGTCCGGACGGGCGGGCGGTTCTGGACGCCACCAGGGCGCGCATCGAGGCGATCGTCATTCCGCCGGCCTGGACGGATGTGTGGATTTCGCCCGACGCCGACGGCCATATCCAGGCAACGGGCAGGGACCAGCGCGGACGCAAGCAATACCGCTACCATCCGCAATGGGCCGAAGAACGCGACGGCGCCAAATATTCGAGCCTTGTCGCCTTTGCCGAAAGCCTGCCGAAACTGCGGCGCAGGATCGACAACGATCTGCGCCGTCGTGGTCTGCCGCCCGAGCGTGTCGTCGCCGCGGTCGTCTGGCTGCTCGACAACACGATGATCCGGGTCGGCAATGCCGCCTACGCCCGCGACAACAAGAGCTTCGGGCTGACCACGTTGCGCGACCGCCACGTCGATATCGTCGGTTCAAGCCTGCGGTTTGCCTTCCAGGGCAAGTCCGGCAAGGAATGGAAGCTGAAGCTGATCGACCGCCGGATCGCTGGAATCGTGCGCGGCGCGCAGGACCTGCCGGGCCAGAAGCTGTTCCAGTATCTCGATGAGGACGGCGGCAGGCGACCGGTCCGCTCCGAGGACGTCAATCGCTATATCCGCGAGGCCGCCGGCGATGCGTTCAGTTCGAAGCATTTCCGCACATGGGGCGGCACCATCCATGCCGCGTCGCTGTTTGCACAAACGGAATTGCCGGAAAGCCAGGCACAGCAAAAGCGGGTAATGAACAGCGTCATCGACAAGGTTGCCGAGCGGCTGGGCAACACGCGTGCCGTCTGCCGCAAATGCTACATCCATCCGCAGGTCTTCGAAGCATGGTCAGAGGGGCGGTTGCTCGACGAAATGGCGCGGGCCAGCAAGCGCAAGCGCTCGATCGATGGTCTGGACGATGAGGAAGCGCTCGTGCTGCGATGGCTGAAGGTGCGCGAAAGCTGACTGGCGGCGACCGGCGGTCGCCAAATCCGCCGCATCGGGATTTTTTTATCGACGCCGTGTCGGGATCGGTCTTACTGTTTCGTCCTTTGACAGAGAAAAAGGACCTGCCATGCTCTACGCAATCCTCTGCTATGCTTCCGAAGATGTCGTCTGCTCCTGGAGCAAGGCACAGGACGACGAGGTCATGGCCAATCTCCGCGACGTCCAGGACAAATATGTCAAGGCCGGCAGGCTTGGTCCGGTGGCAAGGCTCTTGCCGACCACGGCCGCGACGACTCTGAGGAGGGTCAAGGGCGAAGCGGTCGTCATCGACGGTCCGTTTGCCGAGACCAAGGAACAATTCCTCGGCTTCTACACGCTCGAATGCGCCGATCTCGACGAGGCCGTGGAATTCGCTCGCGAACTTTCCGAGGTCAATCCGAGTGGCGGCTCTTACGAGATCCGGCCGGTCTCGGTCTTCAACCGCAACAAGGTCCCGGCATGACCGAACTTGCCTGGATCAGCTCCGCGATCAGCGCCGCCCGCCCTCAGGCGATGGGCGCGCTGCTGCGTTATTTCCGCGATCTCGACACGGCGGAGGAAGCTTTCCAGGATGCGTGCCTCAGGGCCATCAAGAACTGGCCGCAGAACGGGCCGCCGCGTGATCCCGCGGCCTGGCTGATCTTTGTCGGCCGCAACAGCGGCATCGATGCGGTGCGCAAGCGCGCCAAGCAGGCGCCGATGCCGGAGGAAGACCAGATCTCGGACCTGGAAGACGCCGAAAGCGATATCGCCGAGCGGCTGGACGGGGCGCATTACCGCGATGACATCCTTCGGCTGCTGTTCATCTGCTGCCATCCCGACCTGCCGGCAACGCAGCAGATCGCGGTGGCGCTGCGGATTGTCTCGGGCCTCACCGTCAAGCAGATCGCGCGCGCCTTCCTGGTTGGCGAAAGCGCCATGGAGCAGCGCATCACCCGCGCCAAGGCGCGCATTGCGGACGCCGGCGTGCCGTTCGAGACGCCGGGCGCAGTCGAGCGGTCGGAACGGCTCGCCGCCGTCGCCGCCATGGTCTACCTGATCTTCAACGAAGGCTATTCGACCAATAGCGGCGAGGCGCCGGCCCGTGCGCCGCTGTGCGAAGAGGCGATCCGGCTGGCACGGCTGTTGCTGCGGCTGTTCCAGACCGAGCCGGAGATCATGGGGCTGACGGCGCTGCTGCTTCTGCAGCATGCGCGCGCACCGGCCCGTTTCGACGAGAGCGGCGAGATCGTGCTGCTCGAGGATCAGGACCGCGGCCTGTGGAGCCGCAAGATGATCGATGAGGGGCTGGCACTGGTCGACAAGGCGCTGCGCCATCGCAAGCCCGGCCCCTATCAGGTGCAGGCGGCTATTGCCGCACTGCATGCGCGGGCCGAAAAGGCCGAGGACACCGACTGGAACGAGATCGATCTGCTCTACCGTTTGCTCGAGCAGATGCAGCCGTCGCCGGTGATCACGCTCAACCGGGCCGTCGCCGTCTCGAAGGTGCGTGGACCGGCAGAGGCGCTCGCCATGATCGAGCCGCTGGAAGAACGGCTTTCCGGCTATTTCCACTTCTTCGGCCTCAAGGGTGGGCTTCTGATGCAGCTTGACCGGGGCGAGGAGGCGCGTGTCGCCTTCGACCGCGCCATTGCGCTTGCCAACACAGCGGCGGAAGCCGCCCATATCCGCATGCATATCGACCGGCTGATGAAGGACGGTGCCGTTCGCGCACCGACGCAAAAGGCAAACTGAACGCCGTCTGCTCGTCTGGCTCAATCGTGTCGCCAGGGCTTGGACCATCGCGGGGTGGCGATTCTTCCCTGAAACGAGTAATGCCACGCCATGACTGTGCCCGAAGTGCCGACCGGCACGCGGGCGAAATTGCGCAAGCATTGGTTCAACGCCATCTGATGGCGGTGAATCTGAAAGGGACAAAAATGACGATAGCGACGGAAACCACGGAGCTTCTGGCGAAACTGGGTGTGGCCAAGGAGGCACTTGTCGGCGGCGACCTGATCGTGCGCAGCCCGGTGACGGGCGAGCAGATCGCGGCGCTGAAGACGATCTCGCCGGCTGATGCGGCCAAGGCGATCGACGCCGCGCACAAGGCCTTCCAGGCTTGGCGGATGGTGCCGGGCCCGCGCCGCGGCGAACTGGTGCGGTTGCTCGGCGAGGAGTTGCGCGCGCACAAGGCCGAGCTTGGCCGGCTGGTCTCGATCGAGGTCGGCAAGATCCCGTCCGAGGGGCTCGGCGAAGTGCAGGAAATGATCGACATCTGCGATTTCGCCGTCGGCCTCTCCCGGCAGTTGTACGGCCTGACCATCGCCACCGAGCGCCCGGGCCATCGCATGATGGAAACCTGGCATCCACTCGGCGTCGTTGGCGTCATTTCCGCCTTCAACTTCCCGGTCGCGGTGTGGTCGTGGAACGCCGCATTGGCGCTGGTCTGCGGCGATGCGGTGGTGTGGAAGCCGTCGGAGAAGACGCCGCTGACGGCGCTTGCCTGCGAAGCTATCTTCAAACGCGCGGTAAAGCGTTTCGGTGCTGACGCGCCGCAGGGACTGGCGCCGGTGCTGATCGGTGATCGTGCCGTCGGCGAGATCCTGGTCGATCACCCCAAAGTGCCGCTGGTTTCGGCCACCGGCTCGACCCGCATGGGCCGCGATGTCGGCCCACGGCTGGCCAAGCGCTTTGCGCGCGCGGTGCTGGAGCTTGGCGGCAACAATGCCGGCATCGTCTGCCCGACCGCCGATCTCGACATGGCGCTGCGCGCGATTGCCTTTGGTGCGATGGGCACGGCGGGCCAGCGCTGCACGACGCTGCGGCGCCTGTTCGTGCATGACAGCGTCTACGACGCCCTGGTTCCACGTCTCAAGAAGGCTTACGAGAGCGTCTCGGTCGGCAATCCGCTGGAGACCTCCTCGCTGGTCGGGCCGCTGATCGACAAGGCCGCCTTCGACGCCATGCAGAAGGCGCTGAAGGAAGCCGCCGCCCACGGTGGCAAGGTGACCGGCGGCGCGCGCGTCGAGAACGGTCACCCGGATGCCTATTACGTGCATCCGGCCCTGGTCGAGATGCAAAGCCAGGTTTCCCCGGTGACGGAAGAGACCTTCGCGCCGATACTCTATGTGATGAAATATTCGGATTTCGACACCGTGCTCGACGAGCACAATGCGGTGGGCGCCGGCCTGTCGTCGTCGATCTTCACCCGCGACCTGCAGGAGTCCGAGCGCTTCCTTGGTGTCGATGGGTCGGACTGCGGCATTGCCAATGTCAACATCGGCACTTCGGGCGCCGAGATCGGTGGTGCCTTTGGCGGCGAAAAGGAAACCGGCGGCGGCCGCGAGAGCGGCTCCGATGCGTGGAAGGCCTATATGCGGCGCGCCACCAACACGGTGAATTATTCCAAGGCGCTGCCGCTCGCCCAGGGCGTCTCGTTCGATATCGATTGACGAGGGGCCGGGGCATCGGCGGTGTCGGCAGCTTTTGTGCCGGCAGCTTTTCACGATAGGAATTTTTTCTTGACTCCGTGCCCTCAGCTATGGTACATATTTGTCCATGGTGCTGATTTGCGCCAGTGACCCGCCGCGCAGGCGGGTTTTTCGTTTCCGTCAGCCAACGCGCCGGCGAAGTTCGTTGCCCTGGGCGTCTCTGCACGGGGATGCCCAGCCGATCAGCTACCTGCCGGCTGGCCAAAAGCCGCGTCGAAAGCGGCATCGACTATGGCCAGCTTGGCGGCCTGGACGGTCATGTATTCCTGGTAGAAGGTGTTCGACACCCACATCACCGAATGGCCGCGCTGGCCGAGCCAGCCGATGCTGCCGAGATTCTCGGCAGCGCGCAGTTTGCGGGCAAGGTGAGTTCGCGACAGCTTGAGCCATTTGGCGAAATCGCCGATCGAAACCACGCTGGTCGCAATCCGCTCCAGCCCGGCATGATCGGGGTCGATGCCCGACATCAGCCAGTCCATGACGATGCCGCCATTGTTGAGCCAGATGAACAGGGAAAAGGTCTGATTGGGTTCGCGCACCGGCTTGGAGGCAAGCAGTCCGTCCGCCACCAGAGGCTGCAGCCTGGCAACCATCTCGGGGTGCTCCAGGAACCTGGCCAAGCGGTCAGCACCGTCGAGGCGATCCAGCGTCCGCAAATGGGCAAGGACCCAGCCGGTAAAAGTCTGCACGGTTGCCGCCGTCGGCTGCAAAGGGTGGGTGCGGCCGTCGCCACCCGACACATACTCGGCAATGTGGTAGTGCAGCATCTCCTTGATGAAAGCGTCCGCCGTGTTGCGGCTGGCCACCGCGTGCTGGTGCACGACTTCGATGAAACGCGATACCGTCAGCTCCTTGCGACGGTCGCGCGGGTCGCGCCTGAAATGCATGGCAAGACCGACATGGCCCATCAGCCAGCGCTGCTGCGTGGCAAAAATCGAGGCCAGCCGCGGGCTGTCCTGATAGATCTGGATCAGCGCCAGCGACTGCTCCTGAACGTAGCGATGCAACGCCGGATGGCCGGCAATGTCTTCCAATTTCAGCGCCACCTCCTGGTGTTCCGGCTCAACTCCAAAGAGAGTTGCGTTCCACATTTTTCAGCCTTCGGCAGCTGTGTCCAGAGGGTATCATAGCGAGGTTAGGCCCTGTCCGGGTAGCGACCGGTTCATGACGCCGGGCCCCTTAAAGTTGCCGGAGGCGCCGTGCAATCATTGCGATGCGCGGTCAGCCGTTTGGATAGAGTCATTCGCCGATGTTTCTCTGTTATCGCAGCCGGCAGCGGGTGTGTTGGCTACATGCGCATCAGCAGGCCGCCATCGACGGCAAGCTCGATGCCGGTGATGTAGCTCGCCGCGTCGGAAAGCAGGAACAGGGCCGCGTTGGCCATGTCCTGCGGCGTGCCGATGCGTCCGAGCGGCGCGTAGCTTGCAACGGCCGAACGCTTTTCCTCGGTGTCCCAGCGCGCCTGCAGCGGGGTCAGCGCCATGCCGGGGCAGATGGCGTTGGAGCGGATGCGCTCGCCGGCCAACTGCATAGCGAGCGATTTGGAGAGCGCGCAGACGCCGGCCTTCGATGCCTGGTAGGCGTCCTGTGGGTTGGCGTCGCCGCGATACCACTGGATGGTCGAGAAATGCACCATGGCACCGCCGCGACCGCCCGATCGCATATGCGGCACGACCGACCGCGCCGTGTGCACGAAGGATTTCAAATTGATCCTGAACACTTCGTCCCAGACGTCGAGATCCATCTCGAGCGCCGATCTGTCGCGGCCGAACCACAGCACGCCGGCAACATTGGCGAGATAGTCGATGCCGCCGCGCTCGCGGCCCGCCGTACCGACCGCCTGTTCGACAAAGGCGGCGTCGGTGAGATCGCCCTGCGCGAAGGTGAGCCTGTCGTCATAGGCGGCGAGGGACGCTGGGCGCGGCTTGACGTCGATGGCGGTGACGGCGGCGCCGTCATCTAGCAGCGCCAGCGTGATCGCCTCGCCCATACCGCCGCCTGCGCCGGCGACGACCGCGTGCCTGCCGGTGAAATCGTAAGCGATCATCCGACCCCCTCGTCTGCTTCCGTCGAAACGCTTGATCGAGGGGACAATAGGGCAAACCCACCGGCTTTCGCCAGCCGGTTGGCCCGGCCAAAGATCAGCCGCAGACGCGGACCTCCTCGATCACCCTGTGGTGGTGGCGCCAGTGCTTGATCAGTTCGATGTGGCAGCGGTGATGCCGGTGGTGGCGGCGATATTCGCCGTCGTTGTAGTCGCCATATTGCGCGTTCTGGTCGTCATCATACCGGTTGTCGTAAATACGCCGGTCGTGATGGCGGCGAACGATGATTTCGCCATTGTCGAACTGATTATCCGGTGAATACTGGTCATCAGGTGAATATTGATCGTCGTCGGACTGGATAATCACGCTTGCGGCTTGCGTCGGTGCCACCACCGCGGCCGTTGCGGCAAATGCCAATATGGAAGCTAAAATCAATTTCTTCATTCGGTCCTCCTGCGAATCCAAGACCTATCAACTCGTGGAAGAGCCGGGCGTTCCACAGAGCATCTACACGCTTTGCGACGCCTGGGACATCAAACTGTTATCGGCGTCAGCCATGCGCTCCAGTTGGACAAAGGCCGTCAACGGCAGATGGTCCGATGCAACCCGCGAAAGCGGCGTGTCATGCGCGTCGACGGCGGCAATCATGCCATGCCTGTTGGCCATGATGCGATCGAGCGCCAGCAGCGGCAGGTTCGAGGGGAAGGTGGGGACCGCCGGCGGCTGCGGGCCGAACGTCGCATGCAGCGTGTTGAGCGCGGAGCGGTTGCCGAGGCGCCATTCGTTGAGGTCGCCGAGCAGCAAGGTCGGCTTTTCATCAGGGCTGTTCATCAGGTCGAGCACGACACGTGCCTGCTGGGAGCGCGAGCGGCGCAGCAGGCCGAGATGGGCGGCGATGACGCGCAGCGTCTGGCTTCCATCGAGGTCGATCTCCGCCACCAACGCGCCACGCGGCTCCAGGCCCGGAAGTTTGATCTGGTGCACGTCACGAACGACGCCCTTCTTGAACAGCAAGACATTGCCATGCCAGCCATGGCCCTTGCCGGTCGCGGAAATCGGCACCGGAACAAGGCCGGTTTCGCGCTCGAGCCGAGCCAGGTCGAGAAGCCCAACACGGTCGCCGAAGCGGTTGTCGGCCTCCTGCAACGCAATGACATCCGGATCGATCTCGCGGATGACGCGGACGGTCCGCTCCGGGTCGAACTTCCTGTCGACGCCGATGCATTTGTGGACATTGTAGGAGGCAACCAGCGTGCCGGTGATGGCCGTGGTCTTGTGTGCGGCAACGTTTGCCTTCTGCATCCGGCGGTCACGAATGGATAACAGCATGCTTGCCGGGAGGCTGCGTCCGGTCACGCGCATCGTGTGCCTGCCATGGCCGCTGCTTTCACCATGCCCCTCAAATAGAGTCTTTCAGTCTATATTCCATGATCGGCATCAAACTATCCGCCTAACACGTCGTTTTGTTTAAGATGGGGTGAACCCATCTTAGAGATAGGGCGAACCGAGCCAGAGGGCCCGGTCGAACAGTCTGATGAGGAACGGCCTAGCCTTCAACGCTTCCAGCGTGACCGGCACGGCCGTCTCGAGCGCCGACCGGATGCGCGCTTCGATCTCGCTGGCAAAGCCGGCGTCGAGGATCTCGAGGTCGATCTCAAAATTCAGCCGCAGCGACCGGGCGTCGAGATTGGAAGAGCCGACATAGGCCCACACGCCGTCGATCGAAACCAGTTTCGAATGGTCGAAAGGTCCTTCCGTGCGCCAGACACGGCAATAATGCTTCAGCACCTGGTCGAATTGCGCCGTCATGGCACGGTCGACCAGGAAAAGGTTGTTCACCGCCGGCACAACGATGTCGATTTCGACACCTCGCCTGCCCGCGGTTATCAGCGCACTGATCAGTTCGCGATCCGGCAGGAAATAGGGCGACATCAGGCGGATCGATTTGCGGGCTACGGAGAATGCACCGATCAGCAGTTTGTGGTTGGTTTCGTTGCTGGCATCCGGGCCGGAAGCGACCGCCCGCACCAGCATCGGCACACCGGGCGGCGGTGACAGCGGGGCAATTCGCCAGTCATCGCCCTTCAGCGCTTCCTTGGTAGCGAAACGCCAGTCCTCGGCGGCGACCGAAAAGAGGTCGGCGACGACCGGACCGGTCACCCGAAAATGTGTGTCCCTGGCGCTGTTGGAGCCGGCGAATTCGGCGGAGAAGCCCTTGCGGATGTTCATGCCGCCGGTGAAGGCGACCATGCCGTCGACCACGAGAATCTTCCGGTGGGTCCTGAGATTGGCATAGGGCAGGCGCAGACCCATGACGAGGTTGCCGTTGAAGAGATCGGCGGTGATGTTGGCCTCGCGCAAATGCCCCAGGATGCTCGGTACGGAGTAGCGGGCGCCCACGGCATCGATCAGCACGCGAACGGCGACGCCACGCCGGACGGCGCCGGCCAGCGCTTCGACGAAGAGCAGGCCAACGGCATCATTGTCGAAAATATAGGTTTCGAGCAGGATGCTGCGTTCGGCGCCATCGATCGCCGCGCCCATGGCCGCATAGGCCTCGTCGCCGGTCTCCAGCACCTCTATTGCATTTCCCGGAGTGAGTGCACGCCGCGCCACCCTGTCACCCAGTGTTCTCAAGCCGGTGAACCGCGGCCCGTATCGCTCGACGATCAGGGCCTCTTCGGCGGCGACGTCGCGCTCATGCTTGGCGGACACCCGGTCGCCGGCAAGCGGACGCTGCGCGGTGATCGTGGCGCGACGGATGCGGTTGATGCCGGCGACGGCATAGATCAGCACGCCGAGGATGGGCGACAGCACCATGACGCCGACCCAGCCGGTGGCGGCGCGGACATCCTCCTTGGTCATGACGGCGTGAACGATGCCGACGGTCGCCATCACCACGGAGATGACCGCGAAAATTTGGGGCCAGTGAGTCGCCAGGGTCTCCAACATGGCCGAGACTATCCAGCGAGCGATTGCAGAAGGCAATGCGGCCGATCATGCGCTGGAAGTGATGTTGCCAGCCATCTTGCGATGGCAAGCGTTCGATGTTGCGAAGAGATACTCAGTGCCGGCGACAGGCAGCCTGGTCGAAGAATTGTAACCTTGGGCAGAGTGGCGAAGCATAGAGACGACCTGACGCAACGTCATTCTATGCAGCCACCGGTTGTCGAAGGCTTCCTATGCTTGGCGGCGGACTTGTTGTATGCAAGCGGGAATAAAAACAAGGACGAACGTTTCGGTCGAGGGCGAGGGGAGCGCCGAATGGTGAAATTCAACTTCAATAGGCCTCCTGGAGATGACGCCGCCGTCGACATGTCGGCCGAATGTCAGAACCAATTGCTGCCTCTCGTGCGTGAGATCGTCCAGGCGGCGGTCGCGGCCGGGTGGAGCGAGGAGGATGTTCTTCTGGGTTTTGTGGAACTTGCGTGGGATCTGTACGAGCAGCGTCGCAATGGTTCCTAGCGATCCGGGCGCAACCGGCTAACTTTATCCCGCGTTGTCGCCTGGCCGCAGGTGGCAAAACCAGGTCGCAGGCCGGCGGAGCCTCGATGCGGCCTTCATATCAGCGTTCGGCACCGTGCGGAAATGAGTCGCCGATTCATACCAAGACTGATGAACGAAAACGCGTTGACGAGGAGGACCTCGCGACCGCCGGAAAAAAATGTTCTTGAATTTCCTCTTTGGGTCATTTTTTTCCTTTTATCCCAAACAAAAATTTTTCTTTGCGCACGGGAGTTCTTCCTCATCCGAGGCGTGTGCGTTACGTTGATTTGGGGCGTGGGCTAAGGGGATTTCAGGCGGCAGGCAGAGCGGCTGAGGCGAGGCGGATGAAAAATGCGGACGAAGCCCGGGAAAGCGGCGTTTCCCGGGGCGTCGGTCGGGTGCGGACAGCTCGACATGTGTTCGATATAATTCCTGAAAGTGCAGGCCCCAGAGGGGCCACCCCGCGGGACAACGCGATATACTTCGTCCGTGGCCCTGGATCGCAGAAGTTCCTCGCCACGGAGCATTCCCTTGGGATTGTGCCGGCGCATGCATCCGGGCTGACCTGGATCATCGGTGCCGAGGCCAGTCGCCCGTTTCGTGCTGATCTCTCTCGTTTGCGAAGCAGAGCCAGCATAAGTCGGTCCGACCAATCACGAATTGTTTTCTTGAGGGAACAGAAGATGCGCCCTCAGGTTGATTTCCGTATGGGAGGTATCGGCAGACTGAAGGATGCGGCGCGATGACGATACCCTGGAATGGGCTTCCGGAGCCGATATGATGCGGCAGCCGACACTGAACGTGAAAGGCGGACTTTCGGTCCGCGGTGCACGCAGGGTGCAGGAGTTCCTGAACGAGAACTTTTCGCGCAAGCTGGCGCTGGCCGAGATGGCCGCGGTTTGCGGGTTTTCGCCCTACCATTTTGTGCGGGCTTTCGCCAAAACGTTCGGGGTGCCGCCGCATCAATATGTTCTTGACCTGCGGCTGGACTTCGCCGAAAGGCTGCTTCTCGACAAGCGCCTGACGATCGCCGACATCGCTCATTTGAGCGGGTTCTCAAGCCAGAGCCATTTTACTACGATCATGAAGAAATACCGGCAGGTAACGCCGTTACAGGCGCGGATAGGCAAGATTAAGCGCGAAGCTTAAACCGCAGCTAAATTGCACAAGTTCTGAACTATGCGCGGCTGACCTCTTATTGAAGGTTCGGCTAAAGTAACGGGCTGTTAACCTATGCCGGGCTGCGGCGATATTTTCTCACGAGACAGCAATTTCCTGAAATACCGCAGGCAGGAATCATGTCTTCCTGCTGTCGAGCGGAATTGTCAGACATTTCGTGCCGGCCAGCGGAGAGGGAACCATGACCGACAATCGCATTTCGAGTGACTCGTTCGTCCGGAATCGGGCGGTGAACTTCACCGGGCAGTGGGTCGCGGGTGCCGATCGCGGCTCGCGTTCGGGACGCCGCCGCCTGATGGCGGTGCTGCGCATGGCCCACCGCGTGCTCGGCCTCGGCCGCAAGAATATGGGTCTGGGAACGCTGGGCGTCGGCGGGATGTCGGCGGCGGCGCTTGCCGTGGTGGGGATCATGATCCCGCAAACGGCTTTCGCGCAGCTTGCCATCGGTAATGGGGTTCTGACCAACACTGCGAACTGCACGACTCCCTCTGCCGGGGGGGCAAGCACAGCTATCGGTTGCGGCAGCGTCGCCGCCGGTTCCTCCTCAACTGCTGTCGGCACGGGAGCCCGCGTGAATGGCGACGACGGCGTGGCGATGGGCACGGGTGCCACGGCAACAGGCAACGCTTCGATCGCCATCGGCTACACGATGAGTGCCAATGGCCTCAATGCCATAGGCATAGGTGTCTTTGCAGGCGCAACCGGCGTCAACGCCCTCGCCCTGGGCGGGAACGCCAAGGCCAACGGGGACGGAGCAAGCTCCATTGGCGTCAATTCAGTTGCAACCACAGGCGCAGCCGCGTTTGGCCTGAACGCGCGTGCCGACGGAACGAACTCGACGGCGATCGGCTATGTTACCCGGGCGACCGGACTGCGCGCCACCGCGCTCGGGTTCGGCGCAACAGCGTCCGGGCTGGATTCGCTTGCCCAAGGTAATAGCGCCGTCGCAAGCAACCAGAATGCCATCGCCATCGGATTCCAGGCGAACGCGACCGCGATCAACGCCGTCAATCTTGGCAACAGAACCGTTGCGGGAATGGGCGCCCTTCAAGAGAGCGCCATCGCCATCGGCACGGACGTGAGGGCGTCTCAGGTTGACGCTATCGCGATAGGACGTCAATCCATTGCGTCTGCAGGAAACGCGGTGGCTCTGGGCAAGAACGCGGCGGCCTCGGGCGCTGCCTCCATGGCGCTGGGGTCAGGCGCGGCCTCGACCGCCACCAATTCGTTAGCGGTCGGCGTCAACACACAGGCCACGGGAGCCGGCTCCAGCGCCCTAGGCACATTCTCGATTGCTTCGGGAGCGAACTCGACCGCCGTCGGCAACGCAACTGCCAGCGGTGACCGTTCGTTCGCCGGCGGTCGTTTGGCAACTGCCGGGGGCGCCGATTCCATCGCTATCGGCACGACGGCCAACTCGGCAGGGGTAAGCTCCGCAGCCGTCGGCAACCTGGCCGACGCTTCGGGCAACTTCGCCCTGGCATTGGGCAATGGTGCTGTGTCAAGTGGAGTGGGCTCGGTCGCGGCGGGCTCTGGAGCCCAGGCCACGGACGTCTCCACCACGGCGCTCGGCAACAACGCCGCGGCGACCGCCGCAAATGCCAGCGCGCTGGGATTGGGCGCCACGGCTAGCGGAACATACGCCACTTCGCTTGGTTCCACCTCCAAGGCCACCGGTGCCGGTGCATTCGCGGGCGGCCGTTCGACCACTGCCCAAGGCGACGATTCCGTCGCCATCGGCACGACGTCCTTCGCGGCAGCGGCGAGCTCGACAGCAATCGGAGCGGGTGCGGTGACGCTCGACGTAAATGCGATCGCCATCGGCACCGCCGCCGGCGCGGACACCGCCGACGCGATCGCCATTGGCACCAGTGCGTACGCAAGCGGCGGTAAGGCAGTGGCAATCGGCGCGGACAACGTTGCCTATGGCGACGGCGCGGTGGCCATAGGCGATCCGAGCTTCGCCAGCGGCACCGGCGCCTTCACCGGCGGTGCCAACAACATCGCCAACAGCGATGGCACGGCGAGCGCCACCGCGGCCAATATGGCCAACGGCGCGGTCGCCATCGGCAACAACAACAAGGCCATCGGGCAAGGCTCGGTGGCGCTGGGCAACGGCTCCACCGCGGGCGCTGCCGGCCTTGCGGGCAATGTCGCGCTCGGCGACGGCGCTACCGCGGCGGCGAGTTCCGGCGACGTGGCGCTCGGCTCTGGCTCGGTCACCACCACGGCCGTCGGCACAGCGAGCGGGGCGGTCAACGGCACGACCTATGCGTTCCAGGGCACCAACCCAACCTCGACGGTCAGCATCGGCGCGGTCGGCGCCGAGCGCACCCTGACCAACCTGGCGGCGGGGCGCATCAGTGCGCTCTCGACGGATGCGATCAACGGCTCGCAGCTCTTCGCCACCAACCAGGCGGTCGACGCCATCGGTGCTGCCATCACCAACATCAATATCGGCGGCATCAAGTATTTCCATGCCAACTCGACGGCAGCGGATTCCTTGGCAACGGGTACGGACTCCGTCGCGATTGGACCTGTCGCGACCGCGACCGGGACGAACGCCATCGCGGCCGGTACCAATTCGATCGCCTCCGACGCCAATGCCTCGGCTTTCGGCAGCGGCGCCGTCGCATCGGCCCTCGACGCAACGGCGATGGGCTACATATCCAAGGCCTCGGGCCAATACAGCACCGCTATCGGCGCTAACGCCAACGCGACAGCCACGTCCAGCACGGCGATCGGCCAGAATGCGTTTGCCACCGGCTTTCAGGCCGCGGCTCTTGGCGCGGGTGCGAATGCCGGCGCCCAGAATGCGCTCGCGCTGGGCGCCCTCTCCAGTGCCGGCAATGCAGGCGACGTCGCGCTCGGCTCGGGCTCGGTCACGGCCGTGACGGTCGGCACGCCCAGCACCGTGATCAACGGAACGACCTACGCCTTCCAGGGCACTACTCCGACCTCGACGGTCAGCGTCGGCGCGGTCGGCGCCGAGCGCACCATCACCAACGTCGCGGCAGGGCGGATCAGCGGGTCCTCGACGGATGCGATCAACGGTTCGCAGCTTTTCGCCACCAACCAGGCCGTCGACGCCATCGGCACCACGCTCAGCACGATCGGCGGTTCCCTAACCAATCTCGGCGCCACGATCACCAACCTCGCCGGCGACACCTCGACCGCCTATACCGACGCCAATGGCATCGGCATTCGCTACGCCCGCACCAACGAGGCCGGCCTGGCGCAGACCGATTCCTTCGCGCAAGGCGTGGGCTCCACCGCCGTCGGCTATCAGGCGACCGCCACCGGCGACAGCGCGCTGGCGCTCGGCCGCGACAGCAATGTCAGCATCGACGGTGGCGTGGCGCTCGGTTCCGGTTCGGTCTCGGATCGTGCGGTAGCGCCCGTATCGGGATCGGTTCTCGCCGGCACCGGCCTCGTTCCCTTCAACACCACCGACAAGACACTGCTCGGCGCCGTCTCGGTGGGCACCTCAACGTCCTATCGCCAGATCACCAATGTGGCCGACGGCACGGAGGACCAGGACGCGGTCTCGCTTCGCCAGTTGAAGGGCGCGCTGAGCTCTTTCGCGGTGACAGGGACCAAGTATTTCCACGCCAATTCGACGGCATCGGACTCGGTCGCGGTCGGCGTCGATTCGGTTGCGGTTGGTCCGCGCACGACCGTCAACGGCGACAACGGCATCGGCATCGGCAACGGCGCCATCGTGCAGCAGACGGCGCCGGGAGGCATCGCGATCGGCCAGAACGCGACGGTCAATCAGGCCGACAGCATTGCTTTCGGCACGAACTCGACCGCCAATGG
>NZ_JAMYSA010000079.1:0-30617 GCF_040321735.1 Mesorhizobium sp. M0293 | reverse complement strand
GAATTCAGCGTCAGCTTGCTACGGCGGCGGTCGTCCTCGCTCTTGGTCGGCTTGGCCGGGCGCGCCACTTCGGGCGTGACCGGACGGCGCACCGGCACACCGGCACCGGTCCGCTTCGGCTTGACCTGTTCCTCGTCATCGGCCGTCGCCAGTTCGGCGGTCAGCGGCGCGCGGCGGCGCGCCTCTTCCTCGGCCCGACGGCGGGACTCGGCCTCGGTCTGCAACCGCGCCTCTTCCTCGGCCTGGCGGCGTGCGGATTCATCGCGTTCGCGCTTGCGGCGCTCTTCATCCTCGGCACGGCGCTTGGCATCCTCGGCGGCGCGCTGACGGTCCTCGACCTCACGAACCTTCGAGCCCTCGAGCGCCCTGCGGCGTGCTTCCATTTCACTGCGCGACAGTTCGTTGAGCACCATGCCGCTGCGCTCGACCGGGGCCGGTGGCGGGGGTGGCGGCGCCTTCGGCGCTTCCTGCACGACGGGTGCGGCCACGACCGCCGGCTTCGGTGTGAAGACGGGGGCTCCAACCGGCTCCGGCTTGTCGCCGGGCATCGAGAACTTGCGCTTCTTGGTTTCGACGACGACCTGCTTGGTGCGGCCGTGCGAGAAGTTCTGGCGCACAGTGCCCTGTTCCATACCGGGGCGCTTCAGCGTCAAGGTCTTCTTCGGCGTCACACTCAGCGTATTGTCGTCACCCGATTTCGTATCGCTCATTCCATATCCTCTGCGGCATCATCTTCGTCAGCAACAGCCGCAAGCATTGCCAGATCGTCCGGGGAACCGCCCCGATACCGGTCGAGCGCAACCATGCGCTTCTGGACCGCCCTGCCCGCGTCTCCCGCGAGAACGGCAGCATGTATCACATTTGTACCCCCCAATGCCAAGCTCAACTCGGCCTCGGAGAAAAGTTTGTAGGCAAGGATAGCAGGGCCGCCGAGATGGACTGTCGCCCGTCGCGCTTGGCTGATCTTGCGCACACCGTCGTCGGACGCCTCGGTCGCGTGAAGCACGAAAAGCGCCAATCCGCCGCGTACAGCGCTCTCGACCTTGGTAGCACCCAGCGCGATCGCGCCCGCCTTGCGGGCAAGACCAAGCATGCCCAAGGCGTATCTGGAAAGCAACCCGTCGACCATGCCGCCAAGATCGAGCGGCACGACCACCTGTGCCTTGAAGGCGCGAGCGAAAAGGTTCTTCGCCGCAGCCTTGTCGATATGTAGGCGGTCGGCGCTCACCCAGCAACCGCGGCCGGGCAAATTTCTCTTGATGTCGGGAACGACAGCCGAATCCGGGCCGACGACGAACCGGATCAATTCATCCGGTTCGGCCTGCCTGCGGGTGACGATGCAGGTGCGATCGTTCATCTCGTCCAGGGGCGGGTTCGGTGCGATGCGGTTTCACCTCACGCACCAACGGCTTCGTCAGCCGATTCTTCTTCGGCCGCAAGCTCGTCTTCGGTGATCCACCCAGCCTTGAGGCGGGCGGCAAGAACCATCTGCTCGGCATCGGCGCGTGTCACGCCATGATTGGCCAGCACGCCGGGGAATACCTTGGTTTCGCCGTCCTTGCGTTCCTTCCAGCCGGTCAGGTCGTCGGCGGCATAGCCGGCAAAGTCCTCGATCGTCTTCACGCCGTCCTCACCAAGCGTCACCATCATGGCAGTGGTGACGCCGGGGATTTCGCGCAATTCGTCCGAGACGCCGAGCGCCTTGCGCTTGTCGTCGTGTTCGGCTTCGATCTTCTCCAGATATTCGCGAGCGCGGGTCTGGATCTCCGAAGCGGTGTCTTCGTCGAAGCCGTCGATCGAGGCGATCTCGCCGGAATCGACATAAGCGACTTCCTCGACGCTGGTGAAGCCTTCGGAGGCGAGCACCTGGCCGACCATCTCGTCGACGTCGAGGGCTTCCATGAACAGCGACGAGCGCTCGACGAATTCCTTCTGCCGACGCTCGGATTCCTCGGCCTCGGTCAGGATGTCGATATCCCAGCCGGTCAGCTGCGAAGCCAGCCGCACGTTCTGGCCGCGGCGGCCGATGGCCAGCGACAGCTGGTCGTCGGGAACCACGACTTCGATGCGTTCGGCATCCTCATCGAGCACGACCTTGGCGACTTCCGCCGGCTGCAGCGCGTTGACGATGAAGGACGCCGCCGATGGGGACCACGGAATGATGTCGATCTTCTCGCCCTGCAATTCGCCGACGACGGCCTGGACGCGGCTGCCGCGCATACCGACGCAGGCGCCGACCGGATCGATCGAGCTATCGCGCGAGATGACCGCGATCTTGGCGCGCGAGCCGGGGTCGCGGGCGACCGACTTGATCTCGATGATGCCGTCATAGATTTCCGGCACTTCCATGGTGAACAGCTTGGCCATGAACTGCGGATGGGTACGCGACAGGAATATCTGCGGGCCGCGCTGCTCGCGGCGCACGTCGTAGACATAAGCGCGGACGCGGTCGCCGTATTTGTAGTTTTCGCGCGGGATCAGTTCGTCGCGACGGATGATCGCCTCGCCGCGGCCGAGATCGACGATGACGTTTCCGTATTCGACGCGCTTGACGGTGCCGTTGACGATCTCGCCGATGCGGTCCTTGTATTCGTCATACTGGCGATCGCGCTCGGCCTCGCGGACCTTCTGCACGATGACCTGCTTGGCCGACTGGGCAGCGATGCGGCCGAAATCCATCGGCGGCAGCTGTTCGGCGATGAAGTCGCCAAGCTGGGCGTCGGGATTGCGCTCGCGGGCCGAGGAAATGGCGATCTGCGTGGCGTAGTCGTCGACCTTCTCGACCACTTCCATCAGCCGCTGCAGCTTCATCTCGCCGGTGTTCGGGTTGATGTCGGCGCGGATGTTGGTCTCCTGGCCGTAACGCGAACGTGCCGCCTTCTGGATCGCATCGGCCATGGCGGCGATGACGATCGACTTGTCGATCGACTTTTCACGCGCGACCGCGTCGGCGATCTGCAGCAGTTCAAGTCTGTTGGCGCTTACAACCATCGTTTTTCTCCAGAGCCTGTTTGCCGGACCTTTGCGCCCGGCAGCTCAATCATAGTTCCTGTTCGTGTTCTTCGGTGGCGTCCGCTTCCGTACCCGACTCATCGTCGTCCGGTTCGCCGCGACGTTTTTTGGCTTCCTTGCGCGCCCTGTTGTCCTTCGACAGGGCATCGCGGATGAGATCGTCGGTCAGGATCAGGCGCGTTTCGGAAATCGCGTCATAAGGGACACGCACCGTCGGCTCCTCGCCATAGGCGGCCTTTTCGCGCTCGATCAGCACATCGTCTTCGCCGGCCTCGACGATCTTGCCTTTGAACCGCTTGCGGTCGGCAACGACGATCGATGTTTCCATCTTGACCAGATGACCCTGCCAGGTCGTGAAATCCGATTTGCGGACCAGCGGCCGATCAATGCCGGGCGATGAGACCTCAAGGTGATAGGCCTTTTCGATCGGATCGTCGACATCGAGCGCCGGCGACACCGCGCGGCTGACCTCTTCGCAATCCTCGACGGTCATGGTGCCGTCCTCGCGCTCGGCCATGATCTGCAGCGTCAGCCCGTTCTGGCCCGACAGATGCACCCGCACGAGGCGAAAGCCGATGCCACGCAGAACCGGCTGGACGATCAGCGCGATGCGTGCATCGATGCCGCTTTCGCGGATGATGCGATCGTCGCCCTCGCTTGCCGTTGCAGTCATTGAGATCCTGTCGCTCTACCCGAAGTTACCGGCAGGTAATAAAAAAGAGCGGGACCGGGTGGACCCACTCTTCGTCATACCGACCAAGAATTTGAGGTTGATATAAACGATCGCGGCCGGTGTTTCAAGCCCGCCGTGCGGGTCGCAGGGCAACGAACTCGGGTTAACGGGTTCCTTCGCAGCCTTCGCCGGCGCGTTGGCTGACGGAGCATCAAACGAAAAACCCCGCCTGTGCGGCGGGGTTACTGGCGCAAATCAGCACCATGAACGAATATGTACTATAGCTGAGGGCACGGAGCCAAGAAAAAATTCCTATCGTGAAAGGCTGCCGGCACAAAAGTTGCCGACACCGCCGAACTGGCCGTCGCCAGGTTTTTTGTTGACCTGAGTTCGGAGCCCTATGTGGGTCGGGCAATGCCGCCGTCGAGGCGGCCGGCGCCAGCGTTGCGTGGGGCGCATGGCGCATATGCGGCAACACCCATGTGATTGGCGCTGAACGCACCTATTTATGTTGCGCTGCACAAATGTGGCTGCGCGCCACTCGTGCGCGAAAGGACATGATCATGAGCAACCGCAAGATATTTTCGGCAATCGGCGATTTCTTCACCGTATTCGGCAGCGCCGTGGCCGCCTCACGGGCCGTCGAAGCCGGCCGCAGGCCGCGCGCCAACGACCTGCGCAACCTCGGCGTCGAACCTGCCGCCTTCGACCGGATCGGCCGCCGCTTCTAAGCGGCAAAGCGCGCCCTTCAAGCCATCGGCTATTTCCGAACGAAGGTAAGATAGGCCGGCCGCCGGCCCTCTCGAATGGCCTTCGCCTCGTAGCGCGTGCCCGGCCAGCCGTCATAAGGCCGATGCCAGTCCGCCGCCTCCGCGGCCTGCCACGCGAACGCGCCATGCGCACGGCAATGCAGCAAGGTCCAGTTGACATAGGTGTCGATATCGGACGCAAAGCGGAATTTTGAACCCGGCTTCAGCACACGCGCGAACCGCTCGAGATTGACCGGGCTGACGAAGCGCCGCTTCCAGTGTTTCTTCTTCGGCCAGGGATCGGGATAGAGCAGGTCGATGCCGTCGAGCGAGGCTTGTGGCAGCCAATCGAGCAGCCGGGTGGCGTCGTCATCATAGACCCGCAGATTGGCGAGCGGCTTCTCCCGCACCGCCATCATCATCTTGGCCATGCCGTTGACGAAGGGTTCGACGCCGATAAAGCCGATCGAGGGCGCCTCGGTCGCGCGATGCAGGAGATGTTCGCCACCGCCGAAGCCGATTTCGAGGCGAACCGCCGAAACATCGGCTTCAAACAGAGTGGACAGATCGGCCGGCGGCTCAGCCGTTAGATCGAGCCGATATATGCCGAAACCGCTTTCCAGTGCCGCCGCCTGCTGCGGACGCATGGTCTTGCCGCGCCGGCGACCGAAGAAGGCTTCGGTCGCGCGGCTTGGTCTGTCCTTCGGGGCCATGGCGGGACTTTGCGGCGCCGCTATCAGGCGGCGACCGCGTCCTTGAGCGCCTTGGCGAGGTCGGTCTTTTCCCAGGAGAAAGACCCGTCGCGGCCGGCCTTGCGGCCGAAATGGCCGTAGGACGACGTCTTGGCATAGATCGGCTTGTTGAGATCGAGATGGCGGCGGATGCCGGACGGCGACAGATCCATCACGCTGCGCAGCGCCTCCTCAAGCTTTGCCTCGTCGACCTTGCCGGTGCCGTGCAGGTCGACATAGACCGACAGCGGCTGGGCAACGCCGATGGCGTAGGAAAGCTGGATGGTGCAGCGGTCGGCGAGTTTCGCCGCCACGACATTCTTGGCCAGATAGCGCGCCGCATAGGCCGCCGAACGATCGACCTTGGTGGTGTCCTTGCCGGAGAAGGCGCCACCGCCATGGGGTGCGGCCCCACCATAGGTGTCGACGATGATCTTGCGGCCGGTCAGGCCGGCGTCACCGTCCGGCCCGCCGATGACGAACTTGCCGGTCGGGTTGATGTACCACATGCAGTTGTCGGCGATCTTCAGCTCGCCCAAGGCCTCGCGGATATAGGGTTCGACGACCTTGCGGACCTTCTTCGAATCCCAGCTCGCATCGAGATGCTGCGTGGACAGCACGATCTGCGTCGCCTCGGCGGCCTTGCCGTCGACATAGCGAACGGTGACCTGGCTCTTGGCATCCGGCCCGAGCCTGCCGGCTTCACCGCTGCCTTCGTGACGGGCAGCTGCCAGCAGTTCGAGGATCTTGTGGCTGTAGTAGATCGGTGCCGGCATCAGATCCGGCGTCTCACGGCAGGCATAGCCGAACATGATGCCCTGGTCGCCGGCACCCTCTTCGCCCTGACGGTCGGAGGCGTTGTCGACGCCCTGGCCGATATCCGGCGACTGGCCGTGCAACAAGACCTCGATCTTCGCCGTTTTCCAGTGGAAGCCGGCCTGTTCATAGCCGATTTCGCGGATCGCCTTGCGGGCGACCGATTTGAACTTGGCCGGATTGACGACCGGATGGCCTGCGGCATCCGTGAGGATGTTGCCTGCCTTGTCCTTCTTCAGCAGCGTCTCGGGGACGCGCACCTCGCCGGCGATAACAACGCGGTTGGTTGTCGCAAGCGTCTCGCAGGCGACACGAACTTTCCATGGGTCCATGCCGGTCTTCTTGGCTTCGCGATAGACCAGATCGACGATCTCGTCGGAGATCCGGTCACAGACTTTGTCGGGATGGCCCTCGGCAACGGATTCCGAGGTAAAGAAGTAGTTCTGCCGCGTCACGGGTGTCCCCTCTTGAAAAACGATCGGCAGGCTGCCGACTTTGGCGCGCCACGTGTTAGCGGGGCAAAGCGCCGCTCGTCAAGCGGTGCTTCGGTTCTGGCATGAATGTCGATGCGGTTATCTTGGGCCACCGGCGGCAAGGCGCCGCCGGCCCAAGCGTGATTGCGGATCAGTCGGCATCGTCGGTGGAGAGGGACTTGACCAGGTCTATGATCCGGCGGCGCACCTTGGCGTCGGCGATCTTGACAAAGGCCCGGTTGAGCTGAAGTCCTTCCGGACTGCCGCAGAATTCGACGGCGAAAGCCATCGACGCATCCTCGGCAAATCCACGGCCCGCCACGGCCTCCTGACCGGGCGCATCCTCGAAAAAGAAGGCGACAGGCACGCCGAGGATGGACGCGATCGCCTGCAGACGGCTGGCGCCGACGCGGTTGGTGCCCTTTTCATATTTCTGAATCTGTTGAAATGTGATGCCGAGATTTTCTCCCAGCTTCTCCTGGCTCATTCCCAGCATGTTGCGGCGAAGCCGGATGCGACTGCCGACATGGATGTCGATCGGATTCGGTTTCTTCTTGTTGTCTTCTGTCATTTTTTCCTCGCCGAATTTTTTCGGCTTCTCTATTTTTTCCTGCCCAAACGACGCCGGAGGCAACTGCCCCAACAGAACGATCCACCGACTTCGAGAAATTTCAGGCGCTTACAGTATGAGTTTCTAATGTGCGGGCTGTCAATTCACCCGTAGCCTTTGCCTTACGTTCAACAGTGTGGCGGCGATGGCAAACAGCAACATGATCAGCATTCCGTTAATGCGCCGTTGGCCGGGAGATATGACCGCCTGTTCGGAAATCGGTACATGGGCATCGATGGCGCCGCGGGCGTCGATTGCCAGCGCATCGACGATGCGCCCGCGCGGATCAACGACGGCCGAGATGCCGTTGTTGGCAGCGCGCAGCAATGGCAATCCATTCTCCACAGCACGGATCTGGGCCTGCCTGAAATGCTGATACGGACCCGGCGTGTCGCCGAACCACGCATCATTGGTAACGTTCACAATAAGCTGTGCTGACGTAGCGTCAACTGCTACGAGATCGGGAAAGATCACCTCATAACAGATAAATGGCAACGCACGGATGCCGTCGGGCAGGGCGATGGCGTGCCGCTCATTGCCGGCCGCAAAACTCATCGGCCCGGCAACCAGTTGCTCGATGCCGAAACGCTCGAGCAGATCGGAGAAAGGCAGGTATTCGCCGAACGGTACCAGGTGAACCTTGTCGACTGCATCAGTGATTTCACCCTTGTCGTCGATCGCCACCACGGAGTTGTAGTAGCGGCTGTCGGCATTCGCGGCCGAGCCGCCTTCCTCGCGGACGACGCCGGCGATCAGCCTCTGGCCGGGTCCCAGCATGTCGCCTAGCGCCGTCAATGCGTCCGGACGCTCGGTGAAGAGGAACGGCACCGAGGTTTCGGGCCACAGGATCAATTGCGGCTTTTCATGGCCCGACACCGGCGCCTTGGCCGATAGCCCCATCAAGGTTGCGAAGATGCGGTCGCGCACCGAGGCGTCCCACTTTTCCGACAGGTCCACAGCCGGCTGGACGATGCGGACATCGAGGCTGCGCGCCGCCGGCTTTTCGGGAGCGGCAAGCCTGACATAGCCGAAGCCGACATGGGCGGCGGCAAGCACGACAAACAGCGCCGCGCCGAGGCGCAGATGCCGGCGCGTCGCCAGCAGCGCCGGCAGCGCGAAGACGAACACCGCGAGCGCGTTCATGCCGATCATGCCGGTCACCGAGACGCTTTGCATCAGCAACGGTACGGGCATGGCCGCGTAGCCGATGGCATTCCAGGGAAAACCAGTGAACAGGAAGTCGCGCAGCCATTCCGCCAGCGCGAAGCCGAAGGCAAGGGCGGCGATGCGGCCGATGTCGCTGCTCCACAACAGCCGCGCAACCATGGCCGCGAAGCCGTAGAAAAAGGCGAGTGCGAAGGGGATGCCGACCACCGCGAAGGGAAGCGCCCAGGCAAAGCTGTCGGCCTCGACCAGCAGCGCCGAGCCGATCCACCACAGCCCGGCAAGGAAATAGCCGAAGCCGAACCACCAGCCGACGGCGAAGGCCGGCCGCAAGCGACGGAACAGGCTGCCTGAAGCTTCGCCGGTGGCGCCGTCGAGCAGCCAGACCAGCAGGGGAAACGAGATGAAGCAGGCGGCGAAGAAATCGTAGGGCGCCTGGCCAAGCACGGCAAAAGCGCCTGCGATAAACGCCACGAGCGCGCGCCGCCAACCCCAAAGCAGAATTATCCGGCCGGTCAGGCGCTCCATGCATACTTCCGAGTCGCGCGAATCACGACGCAAGATTTAACAGGCCGCGGTCCGCGCTCCAAACGCCGGATGGATGGCCGTGATGCAAGCTCCGGCCACCGTCCTACCGGTGCCAGCCCTCGATCCGCAAGCCGCTCAGCCGTTCCGCCTCTTCACGGGAAACCGAGCGGATGGTCTGCGTGAAGGTCCAGACATGGCCCTCGGGATCGCGCGCCCGATACTGGCGCTCGCCGTAGAACTGATCCGCCGGCTCCTGGATTATGTCAGCACCGGCTGTCCGAGCCTGCTCGCAATGGGCATCGATGCCGTCCTTCAGCCTGATATAGACTGACTGCGTGTTCTTGCCGGCGACGGAAGCCGGGCTGGCGACGTAATCGGTCCATTCGGAATCGACGATGATGTAGCCGTCGCCGAACCGCATCTCGGCGTGAACAAGTCTTCGCTCGGCATAGCTGACCACCATGCTGCGCTCGAAGCCGAAGGCTGCTTCAAGCCAGTCCAGCGCGGCACGAGGATCCCTATAGAACACCCCCGACCCCAAGGTGGCGTGCTTGAAGGGATCTTCGATCGTCATCCCTAAGCGCTTAGATCCTTGTTTTGTCGCATGATGTCTATCCGAAAAATCTGCAACTTTTCAGCATCATGCTTAAGCCTGCTCGGTGCGTGCGGCGCGCCGCCGGCGCTCGCCCTTCTGGCTCTGCACGATGCGCACGCGCTTAACGCGGCGCGGATCGGCATCGAGCACGTGGAACTCGAAGCCCGGAATGGCCTGCACCACCTCGCCACGCGCAGGAACGCGGCCAAGCGTGTTGAAGATCATGCCGCCGATGGTGTCGACATATTCGCCATGTTCGCCGGCGGCGAAATCCCCGCCGATCATCTTGGCGACATCGTCGATCTCGGCCTTGCCGTCGACGATGAACACGCCGTCACCGCTCTGAGTGATCATCGGCTCATCGTCGTCATGCTCGTCCTCGATGTCGCCGACTACCATCTCGACGATGTCCTCGAGCGAGGCAAGGCCGTCGGTGCCGCCATATTCGTCGATGACCAGGGCCATCTGCGTGCGCGTCGTCTGCATGCGGCCCATCAGGTCGGAGGCAAGCATCGACGGCGGCACGAACAGCACCGGGCGGATCAGATTGAGATCGCCAATGGTACGCGCAAGGTCGACCTGTGCGAGATCGAGAACCGTGGCGACGGGGGTTTTTCTGGTCGTGCGGCCCTTCTTGACGCGCGCGATCTTGGTGATGTGGGCCAGTACGTCACGGATATGCACCATGCCGCGCGGATCATCGAGAGTCTCGGAATAGACCGGCATGCGCGAATGGCCGGATTGTTCGAAGGTACCTAGGAGATCGCCGAGCGTCGTCGTGATCTCGACTCCCTGGATGTCGGTACGCGGCACCATGACGTCCTCGACGCGCACCTCGCGCAGCCGCAGGATGTTGTTGAGCATGGCGCGTTCGCCGGGCGAGAAGGATTCCCCATCGCTCGTCGTTTCAGCAAGCGCGCCGGCAATTTCCTCACGCAGGCTGGTTCCGTTGCGCTGCCTGAACAGGCCTAGAACGCGGTCGAACAGGGAGGGACCGGCGGGCGATGTTTCGCTGGCAACGCTGCCGGTGCTGGCAGCACCAGTGGTAACGGGACTCGGACTTGATCCCTCTTCCGACGTATCGGAAGCCTTGGTCGCACTGCCGGTGTCGGGGCGGGCGGCAGTCTCTGGTTTGTCGTTCATCGTCGTCCGGTCAATTGGTCAGAAGTAGTTACGCGTAGGGATCGGGAATGGCAAGCCTTGCGAGCGCAGCACGCTCGGTGGCTTCCATCGCCTCCGCCTCGGCGTCGGTCTCGTGATCGTAGCCCAGCAAGTGCAGCAAGCCATGGATGACGAGATGGGTGATATGGTTCTCGACAGGCTTGTCTTCCAGTGCCGCTTCACGCGCGACCGTCTCGGCGGCGAGCACGATATCGCCCAGCATCGGCGGCAACGGGGCCCCTTGCAACAGCGGAAAAACCGGGAAAGACAAGACGTTGGTCGGTTTATCCTTGCCGCGCCAGCCGGCGTTGAGGGTGCGGATATGGGCGTCGTCGGAAAAAACGAGGCTAAGTTCGGAACGGCCGGCCACGCCGGTTTCAGCAAAAACAGCTGCGACGGCATGGTTGACCAGCCGCGTCAGGCTTGCCTCATCGGGCCATTCGCCCGCTTCGACAGATATATCGATGTCGACGGGAACATTCCCGTCGCCGGATATTATGTCCTCAGGCATGAAGCCGCATCGTCAAAATCAATTCTCGGCACCGAGGCCGCGCGCCAGTTTGGCGTCGCGGTCATAGGCCCTGACGATTTCCGCCACCAGCGGATGGCGGACCACGTCGCCGTCGTTGAAGCGCACGGTCACCGCGCCCGCCACGCCGTCCAGCACACGCAAGGCTTCGACGAGGCCTGATTTGGTGTTGGACGGAAGGTCGATCTGGGTCGGATCGCCGGTGACGATCATACGCGAGTTCTCGCCCAGACGGGTCAGGAACATCTTCATCTGCATCGGCGTGGTGTTCTGCGCTTCGTCGAGGATGACGGCGGCGTGTGCCAACGTGCGGCCGCGCATGAAGGCGAGCGGCGCGATCTCGATGACTTCGGCGGCGATGGCGCGCTCGACCTTGTCGGCCGGCATCATGTCGTAAAGCGCGTCATAGAGCGGCCGCAGGTAAGGATCGACCTTCTCCTTCATGTCGCCCGGCAAGAAGCCGAGCCGCTCGCCGGCCTCGACCGCCGGCCGCGACAGAATGATGCGTTCGACCATGCCGCGCTCTAGCAGCATCGCCGCATGCGCCACCGCCAGATAGGTCTTGCCGGTGCCGGCCGGGCCGATGCCGAACACCAGTTCCGACCGTTCCAGCGCCCGCATATAGGCGTCCTGGTTGAGCGAGCGAGCATAGATCGTCTTCTTGCGGGTGGCGATCTGGGCGGCGGAGACCTTGCCCTTGCGCTCCAGCGTCGGCAGGGTCAGCTGATCGTCGGCGGCGATTGCCATGCGCACGGCGCCATCGACGTCGGACTGGCCGATATCGGCGCCCTTCTGGAGAATGCCGTAGAGATTGTCCAGGGCGCGGCGCGCCTGCTCGGCGGCTGACGCCGAGCCCTTGATGGTCAGCTGGTTGCCGCGCGAGCGGATGTCGATGCCGAGCTTCTGCTCGAGCCTGGCGAGGTTTTCGTCGAACTGACCGTAAAGGGCGCTGGCAAGCTTGTTGTTATCGAAAGTCAGAACGATATGCGCCATATCAGAAGCCCCGGATGCAGTGGTCTGAGGCATATTCTTCACTTCCGCAGCGCTCAACCGTCTCTCCTCATCTGCCGAGACCCTCAGGCCAATTCGGCGAACAGGCTGTTGTAGCCCGTCTTCGTGATTCGCACCTGGATAATGTCACCGATTTCGCCGGCCTTTTCATCAACAATAACCGGCTGCAGCCACGGCGAGCGGCCGACCTTCTGGCCGGACTGGCGGCCGGGCTTCTCGATCAGCGTGCTGATGGTGCTGCCGACGAGGCTCAAACCAAAATCCTGCTGCTGTTTAACAAGCAGAGCCTGCAGCCGCTGCAGACGCTCGTCCTTGACCGTTTCCGGCACATGATCGGGCATTTCAGCGCCCGGCGTGCCGGGGCGCGGCGAATATTTGAACGAGAAGGCCGAGGCGTAATTCACCCGGCGCACCAGTTCCATCGTCGCCTCGAAATCCGCTTCGGTCTCGCCGGGGAAGCCGACGATGAAGTCGCCGGAAAGCGCGATGTCAGGCCGGGCCGTGCGGATGCGGTCGAGCAGCGTCAGATAATCTTTCGCCGTATGCCTGCGGTTCATCGCTTTGAGGATGCGGTCGGAGCCTGATTGCACCGGCAGATGCAGATAGGGCATCAACGCCGGCAGATCGCGATGGGCGGCGATGAGTTCGTCGTCCATGTCGCGCGGGTGGCTGGTGGTGTAGCGCAACCGCGCCAGGCCGGGGATTTCGGCCAGCCGGAACAGCAGGCGGCCAAGGCCCCACTCCTCGCCGTTCTCGCCCCGGCCATGCCAGGCATTGACGTTCTGGCCAAGCAGCGTCACCTCGCGCACGCCGGCATCCGCCAGACGCTCAGCCTCCGCAACGATCTGCGCCACCGGCCGCGAGACTTCCGAGCCTCTGGTGTAGGGCACGACGCAGAAGGTGCAGAATTTGTCGCAGCCTTCCTGCACAGTGAGGAAGGCGGTGACGCCGCGCTTGATGACCTCGGCGCGCTTCGGCTGCGGCAGATGCTCGAATTTGTCCTCGATGGCGTAGTCGGTCTCGACGATCTTTTCGCCGCTGCGCACCCTCGCCAGTACATCAGGCAGCCGGTGATAGGTCTGCGGGCCGATGACCAGATCGACGGCTGGCGAACGGCGGATGATCTCGGCGCCTTCGGCCTGCGCCACGCAGCCGGCGACGCCGACCAGCATCTCGCGGCCGGCCAAAGCGCGTTCGGCTTTCATATCGCGGATACGGCCGAGTTCGGAATAGACCTTTTCCGCCGCTTTTTCCCTGATATGGCAGGTATTGAGCAACACCAGGTCGGCCTCGCCGATGGCATCGGTCGCGGAATAGCCGTCGGCGGCAAGCGCATCGGTCATGCGCTGTGAATCATAGACGTTCATCTGGCAGCCATAGGTCTTGATGAAGACTTTTTTCGCTGCCGTTGAAAGCACCACCGGCTGTCCGGCCGCGGTGGGGATGTCGTCGCTTTCGATCGTGTTCAAGTCCATCTGGCGGCTTCTAACGCCTTTCTGTGACAAAAAACAGACGATTCTCGGCATGCGCCTGCAGGTGCATGCCGGGCTAGCGCCCGCGGGCGCAGCCGGACTAACGGCTCGGGCGCGGATCGGCAAGCGCTGCCTGCATCATCCCGCGCACCTGGCCTTCCATCAGTTTCGACGTTTCCTTGCGGTTCGAACCCTTGGAAAAGGCGATCGGTTCGCCGAAATGCACCTCGACGTCGAGGGCGCCCTCCGCCAGCAGCACTTTGAGATGCGGCATCAAATCCTCATCGCCGATCCAGGCGGCAAGCGGGCGGTGGCGGCGGCCGAGCGGCACGCCATGCAGGCGCGTATAGGCAATCGCCACCGGCTGGATGAAGACCTGCTCCGCCGCGCCTTCCGAAATCGCCATCGAGGCAGCGCCAAACAGCGTGCTCTTGAACGGCAGGACGATGTTGCCGTCGCCCGTCGAGCCCTCGGCGAACAGCACCATGGCATCGCCCTTGGCCATGCGGCTGGCGATCTCGCTTGCCTGGTCGCCCGACGAACGCTTACGCTCGCGCTCGATGAACACGGTGCGTTGCAGCTTCGACAGCATGCCGATCAGCGGCCAGCCTTCCATGTCGGCCCTGGCGATGAATTTCACATCGGCAAAAGAGCCGAGCACCATGATGTCGGTCCACGAGATGTGATTGGATGCCACCAGCAAAGGACGCTTGGTCGATAGCGTTCCCTTGACATGGACACGCATGCCGAGTGCCCTGATGATCAGCCTGTGCCAGATCTTGAGGATAAAGGTTTCCGGCCACCAGCCGGTCTTCATCGACAGGATCTGCAACGGCACGAGGACCACCGACCCGGCGACAACGAGGCCCAGCGCCAGGAAAATCCTGATTTTCTTGATCATCGCCCTACCCCGGCCGTCTCGCTAGCGAAGATCGCGGCGCATAACAAGCGCGCCGGTCGGTCCGTGTTCCGGCGACCTGTAGTAATTCGGTCGCTTGCCGACCTCGCGGAAGCCGAGCCGCCGATAGAGCGCGATCGCCGCGACATTGGTCTCGTCGACCTCGAGGAACAGCGCTTCGGCACGCTGCGCGTGCAGTTCGCGCAGTACCGCGTCCATCAATTGCCAGCCGAGCCCCTGCCGGCGATGCGATCGTGCCACCGCGACGGTGAGGATCTCGCCTTCGCCGGCCGCGAGCCTCGCCAGCACGAAGCCGACCGGAGGCTTGGCGCCCTGTCCGGTTTCACGCGCGGCATAGCCGAATACGGTGTCCTGTTCGAGCAAGGCGGCGAATTCGCCATCGGTCCACGGGCGCACAAAGTCCTCGCGATGCAGCAGCGAGACCGCCGGGCTGTCGGCGATCTTCAGCGGCTCGAGCGCGTAGTCCCGGCGGCGTGGTTGGAGAAAAGGTATGCGCATCAACTCTCTTGCCTTGATAGAATGAATCCCGCCTGCGGCTTGGCGTCAGCGCCGCGCAGATAGAGTGGTTTCGGCCTTTCGCCGGGACCCTTGGCGGCAGCCAGGCGGGCATATGTGACAATATCGGCGGTGGCCGTCTGAGGGCCGATATCGAAGGCGCGTCCGGCCGACGCGGCGATCAGCGCCGCCGCGGTTCCGGTAAGCACCGACGAGCTTTCCGTCGCCATGGTGACGACATCAGCCAGTGTGGCCACAGCCGGACCGTAAGTCAAAGCTGACATTTCATCGTAGAGGGCGGCATGGATTTCCTCGCGACCCGCATCGAGCGCCGCCAGTACGGCGCGACCGGGAAATGCTGCTGCCGCCTCAGCAGCCAGCGCCTCGAGCGTCGTCACCCCGATCGCCGGAATCTTGAGCGCCAGCGCCAGGCCGCGCGCGGTCGAGACGCCGACGCGCAGACCGGTGAAAGAACCCGGGCCAACGGAAACGGCGATGGCGCCAAGACCGGCATAGTCGGTCGCACTTGCCTTCAGCGCTTCGGCGATGATGGTCATCAGGTGCTCGGCATGACCCTTGCCGAGATCGAGCACCGAACGGCCAAGCTCCTGCTTCGCCGCCGCGTCATAGACGCAAGCGGCGCAGAGGTTGGCGGCACAGTCAATGGCAAGCAGTTTCATGAAGCGACCGGTTCGAAAAACAATTCCCTGTGCCCGCCACGGCCCGCCACCGCAAGGGGATAGTTCATAATTCGTTAAGCGGCTTCGCTTCGGCCCGGCAGGAAATATCTACGCAACCTGTTCGATGCGCAGCATGTGGTTGTCCCAGACATAGTCCGGTTCGGAGCGTGTCGCACCGCTGCCCTCGACGATTTCGCCGGCGCCTGTGGTGGCCATGAAGCCGGTTCCGTCGGGCGCCACGCCGCAAACCTCGACCAGTGCGCTGGCCGAAACGACCCGGCTGCTCGTCGCATCGATCACGACAAGCGAATTGCCTTCCGGCGACGAGACGGCGACGGTGCCGGCAGCCGGATTGGCGGCGACCGAACCGATATAGTTGCGGAAGCCGGACAGCACGTCCTGCGGCATGTCGAGCAGCTGCAAGTCCTTGCCGCGCGCGGCGCGGCCGACAAGCGGCGGACGATCGGTGCCCGGCCCCCGGTATTGGCAGCCGAACCAGACGGTGCCGGACGGGTCGGTGTCCATATGCCGGATCGACAGCTGATGCAGTGCCGCCGGCAATTCGTGCTTCTCGATGAGGTCGCCGGTGACGCGGTCGATGAGCACATAGGACGGCTTCATGGTCGCGATGTTGAGCTCGGCGCGGCCGTAATCCGGATGGGTCTCGATGCCGCCATTGGCAACCGCGATCGTCCTGCCGTCACCCAGCAGCAGAAGCTCGTGCGGACCCATGCCATGGGTCGGGAATTCACCGATGCGGTTGAACTTCGCCCGCGCATCGTAGATGCCGACCACGCCGGCGGCGCTGTCGAAGTCGTTTTCGGTGGCGTAGAGCAGCGCCCCGTCGGGCGAGAACATGCCATGCCCAAAGAAATGCCGGCCGGCGATGCTGGCGATGGTCAGCGGTTCGTCGCGACCAGAATGATCGAACACCACGGCGAACGTGCCGGGCTGGCGGGCGAAGACCACCGAACGCTTCGATATGGGATCGAATGTGACGTCATGGCCGCGATCGGGCAGGTCGATCGCGTGCAGGACCTTGCCGGCTTCGGACAGCACAGCGGCGCCATAGCTGCCATCGCGCTTGACGAACGCGGTGGCGAAGACGGCGTCGGCCGCAAGCGTCTTTGCCCAGGCCGACGGCGCTACGGCAGCGGCAAAGCCAATGCCTGCGGCCCTGAGAAAATCGCGCCGGTCGACGAGGGAGGTTTTCAAGAGGCGATCCTCCCCTGCACTGGCTCGCTCCAAGACAGGGTGATTTTTGCGGATCGGAGCTGACGCTTGGCACCTACCGGTTCTTGGAATGATCTATCGCAGACGTTGGAAGTTGGCCGAAGCCTCCGGAATTTCGTCATCCACGGGCGGAGCAGGAGCGAAGCTCCGTCGCGGAGACCCGAGGATCCACGCCGTGACCTCGACCGTCGGGTGCATGGATCCCGGGGTCTGCGCTGCGTCGCTTCGCTCCTTGCTTCGCCCCAGGATGACGAAACTATGGGCGTTTTGGCCAATCCCGAAATCATGCTCAGTCCCCATCCAACGACGAGAAGCCGGCAGTCAGACCAAATTCGGCGGTCAGCCTGGTGCCGATCAGGGTCGACAGGCTGGAGGTGATGAGCGCGAAATGGTCGAGTTTGTCACGCAGTGCCGGATCGGCAAGCGCCTTGTCGATCGGGCCCTGGATGGACTTCGCGGTAGCGACACCATTGACCAGTTGGATGTGGATCGATTCCGCCATCCAGCGCACATCGACCGGCAGCGCGTCGCCAAGCTTCGAGGCCTGGAACAGCGTGTCTATCCCGGACAGATTGCCGGCCAGCGAATTGGCGGTGTTCCGCGAGCGCCAGTAGATCGCCTGTTTCGGCTTGTCCGCATCCGGCTTGCCGCCGAAAAACCCTTTCAGGCGCACATCGCGAACCATTTCCAGTTCATTGATGAAGACGCCGACCAGTTCGGTCACCGCTTCGTTGCCGTCGCGGTAGAGCGGGTTCTGTGGCCCCGGATTGGCCCAAAGGGCAGCAAATCCGTTGGGCTTGTTCCAGGCATCGTTGACGTCGCCGGCCATGGTTTCGATGTTGCCGGCAATCGCGGCGCCATAGGCACAACGATAAGGATCGTCCCTGCCCGTCAGTGCATCGGCGCCGTCGCCGTAAAGCACGAATTCCAGCGCGCCCAGCCCCTGCATGGCGACACTCTTGCCGGCCAGCTGTGCCGGGTCGGTAGCGGTCGGATCCTTGGCCGCCAAGGCTGCCTGCACCTGCTTCAGGCCGATGCTCTTACGATCCGGCCAGAACAGCATGCGTTCCAGCCGGTTGTTCTCTTTGATCGGCCCGAAACCGATGATTTCGGCCGACGACCAGGCATAGATGGTGGCGGAAAATTCGGCGCGCGCCGCATCGAGTTCCCCTGGCGAGGGCGCTTCGCAGAGCTTGTGCATCGCTTTCGTCAGGGCTTCCGCATGCTCATGCAGGCCGGCATAGGCCGGGCGGACAAAGCCGTAGATCACCCTCTGGATGATTTCGGAGGCTTTGACCGCCGCAGACGCAGGGACGGCGCCCAGTAGAGCCAGTGGAAGAACGAGAAACAATGCAGAGCGCTTGAGCATCACAGAGACTCCAGGAATTTGAGCAGCGCATCGCGATCGGCGACGTCGGCGGCGGCAAAGCGGTCGCGTGCCTTCCGCGCTTCGCCGCCATGCCACAGGATCGCCTCGGTCAGGCTGCGGGCACGCCCATCATGCAGGAAAAAGGAATTGCCGTTGACCGTCTCGGTCAGGCCGATGCCCCACAAAGGCGGCGTGCGCCATTCATTGCCCGCCGCTTCGCCCACGGCCTGGCCGTCGGCCAGATCGGGCCCCATGTCGTGCAGCAGGAAGTCGGAATAGGGCCAGATCAACTGGAAGGCCTGCGCCTTGTTGGGCGTGCCGCGACGGGTGACGAATTTCGGCGTGTGGCAGGCAATGCAGCCGATCTCATAGAAGACCTTCTTGCCGGTGAGCACATCTGGTTGGTCGAGGTCGCGGCGTGCCGGCACGGCCAGGTTCTGCGAATAGAAGGTGACGAGATCCATCACTGGCGGCGGCGCCTCGACCGGGCCGAGACGCTGCTGCACGCCGTTCGGCATGGTGAGGCATTTTTCCTGTGCGGCGGTGCAATCGCCCCAATGTTTCGGCACTTCCGGTGTCGAAATGCCGATATCGCCGCCAAAGGCATCCGCCGCCTGCTGGCGGATCGACGCGGTCTGCGCCTTCCAGCCGAAACGACCAAGCGTCAGTTCGCCGCTCGGGCCATCGCGCACGATGTTCGGCCGGCCAGAAATACCATCTCCGTCCCGGTCGTCCGGGTCGGCGTTGGCAAGAATGTCAGCTGGTGCGATCTGTTCGATCAGACCCAGACCGATCATCGGCGGCGTCAGGCGCGGCGACAGCGTGGTGCGCGGATCGAGTGGTCCATAGGCAGGATCGGCGACTGAATAGCTGGGTTTGCGCAAGGAAATCACGGTGTCGTCCGTCAGTTCTACCTTACGCTCCTGATAGTCGACATGCATCCGGCCTTCGCCGTGCAGGCCGGGCACCGCCAGTTCCTGCAATTGCGCACCATAGACCGGGTCGGGGAAGTTCAGCACCTTGTGATCGGCAAGCGCTGCTCTCTCTTCCGCTGTACCGGCATCGCGAGCCAGCCGCAGGAACATCGAGGTGGTGCCGGCATCGCCTTGCGGGGGACGGCCGCGACCGTCCTTCAGATGGCAGTTCTGGCAGGCGCGTTCGTTGAACAGCGGACCGAGCCCGTCCGAGGCCTGCGTCGAGGACGGCGACGAGACCCAGTTCTTGCGAAACAGGGCATTGCCGAGCTTGAAGTCGCCCTCTTCCTCGAAGGTGATGTTGGCGGAGGATTGCGAGAAGGAATCGCGGCTGACGTCCTTTCTTGACGTGCCGGCGCCGCCTTGCATCAATTCGAATTGCTCCGGCCTGGAGAAATCCGACGTCGGCCTGGTGATGGCGGTGACGCGCGCCTGATCGTTTGGATTGAGGTCGGTGCGCGTGGTGGCGAGGCCGGCAGGTTGAAGATCACCGGCCATCGCCGAAGAGGTGAGCGCCACCACGAGGACGATACAGCGCCGACGCGCCAATCTGGCTGGCGTCTTCCGAAGGAGCGGCGAGCCATGGGCCCGCCGCGAGCGGCGCACGAATTCTAGAAGGCGCCGCATTCCCGCATGCCCTTACTCCGCCTCGTCCGCCGATGCGGCGTTGAGCTGGCCGTATTTTTCCTCGCCAATCGAGGCAAGCAGGTCGAGCTGCGTCTCGAGGAAGTCGATGTGACCCTCTTCGTCGGCGAGCAATTCCTCGAACAGCTTCATCGTCACATAGTCACCGGCGTCGTTGCAGATCTCGCGTGAACGCTTGTAGGCGGTACGCGCGTCATATTCGCCGGCAAGGTCGGATTCGAGCACTTCCTTGACGTTCTGTCCGATGCGCAGCGGCGCCACGGACTGCAGGTTCGGATGGCCTTCAAGGAAGATGATGCGGGCCACGAGCTTATCGGCATGGTGCATCTCCTCGATCGATTCCGCCCGCTCCTTCTTTGCCAGCTTGGCGTATCCCCAGTCCTCCAGCAGACGGAAATGCACCCAGTACTGATTGACGGCCCCTAGCTCCAGAAAAAGGGCCTCGTTAAGCCGCTCGATGACCTGCGGGTCGCCTTTCATGATTTCTGCTCCCGTATTGGACGCGCAGGCTTCTGACGCGATCCAGGTGTGAAACGATATCCACGCCGCTCGCCTCCGAGCGGGCGTGGTAATTTTCGGTGACCCGAATGATCGTTTCCACCACATTTGGGAAGCAGCCGCAACAGCGACCGCGCTTTTGCATGGCATGATAGACCTTCGCCGGCACGATCAGCTGCCAGGGATCCTGATCCAGCAGCCCGACGATCGTCTGCTCGATCTCCTTCTCAGTGATGATATTGCAATGGCAGATCAGCATTAATTTGCTCGGATGGCTGACGGCGCCTCCCGCGCCGTGTGGCTTGATTTCCTACCGGAGCCCATTCCCAGCCGACTATCCGGCTTCGGATCAGGCTCCAGCCTTTCGACTTTACTTGAACACCTTGTCGGGTGCGTCGAGACTGTCGGACCCTTCGAAGGCGATGGTGCTGAGCTTCAGGGAGCCAACGGCGCGTTCGATCGACTTGGTCTGGTCGATCAGCGCGTCGATTGCCGCCTGAACGGTCGCATTGCCTTCCGTGTTGCCTTCGGCGATCTGCTGGTCATAGGCCTCGCCGGCCAGTGCCCGTGCCTTGATCGCTTCCATCTTGGCGACCGTGACATCGAGCTTGTCCGACAATTCCTTGTCGATCGCCGGATCGGCTGCCTTCACCATATCGGCCACCGAGGGACCCGAAACGACGGTGCCGTCGAGGCTGGTATAGCTGGCGTGATAGGCAGCGCGAATGCCGATGGCGTCGTAGAGATGCGAGTTGTAGGTGTTGTCGGAAAAGCAGTCGTGCTCCTCTTCCGGATCGTGCAGCAACAAGCCGAGCTTCATGCGTTCGCCCGCCAGTTCGCCGTAGGACAGTGAGCCCATTCCGGTGAAGATGGTCGAGATGGCGGCGTTCGGCTCGCCATCGACGAGGCTTTTGCGGGCAGCGCCGTCTTCCTTCCAGTTGCCGACCATCTCCTGAAGATCGGAGACCAGAAGGTCGCTGGCCGACTTCAGATACTGGGCGCGTCGGTCGCAATTGCCGCCGGTGCAGTTCTTGAGGTCGTAATCAGTGTAGGGGCGCTCGCCGGCACCCGGTCCGGTGCCATGCAGGTCCTGGCCCCAGAGCAGGAATTCGATGGCGTGGTAGCCGGTGGCAACGTTGGCCTCGACGCCGCCGGCTTCCTGCAGCGTGCCGGAGAGGAATTCCGGCGTCAGGTTCGAAGCATCGACCTTCTTGCCGTTGATCTCGATCTCGTTGTTGGCGATCACATTGGCCGTATAGAGCGCGTTCGCGTCCGATTCGGTGCCATAACTCTTGGCGACATAGTCGATCAGGCCTTCGTCCAGCGGCCAGGAATTCACTTTGCCTTCCCAGTCGTCGACGATCTTGTTGCCGAAACGGTAGACCTCGGTCTGCTGGTAGGGAACGCGCGATGCCTTCCAGGCGTCGCGCGCTGCATTGAGGGTTTCCGCCGAGGGGTTGGCGAGCAGCGCGTCGACTGCCTTGTCGAGCGCCTGCGCGGTGGTCAGCGAATCCTCATACTTGGCCAGAGCGATGTCGGAATAGGTCTTGATGACCGCCTTAGCATCGGCCTCCGCCTTGGCCGGCAACACGAACACCGCCGCCGTCAGCAGGGCCGTCGCGCCAATCGCGGCAAACCTGCCGCCATATCGTGCTGTCATAATCACTCTCCAGTTTCTCGGAAATTCTGTAAACGGCGCGCGCGGCAACGGGCGCATGGCCATCTGCAAGCCATTGGGCGCAAGAGATGCCGCGCCATCGCGCGGTTCGCGGAAGAAAGACACCAAAATGCCTCCAATCGAAAGGGTTCAAGGCCCAGACATTAAAGGGATGCGCTGACGCGCGAGCCTCCATAAAGCTGCGACATCGTCGGATGTCAATGGAGATCGGCAAGAAAAATCAATTGAAACAATAGTTTAGAATTATTCTAAACTGCAACTGTCAACTTTATGCATCGGCCCTGCACCGGTCTTGCCGCCGAACTGTACGATTGACAGCCGCCATCCCGAGTGCGACCCGCAAAAGCTCTCTTGCGGCGGCGCCAGACAATTGCCACTTGGCGAGACATCCTAGGATAGAAGCGGGATTGGAATGCGATGAAGAACGGTGTGGTCATTGTCGGCGCGGGTCATGCGGGCGTGCAAGCGGCCGCGAGTTTGCGTGAGGACGGCTATGACGGGCCGGTGATCCTCGTCGGCGACGAGAACGAGCTGCCCTACCACAAGCCGCCGCTGTCGAAGACCTTCATCAAGGATGCCGAAGCCAAACCACAACCCTTGCGCGGCGAGGCCTTCTACACGGGCAACGCCATCGACTACCGGCCGGGCGTCAGGATCGATCGCATCGACGCCACGCGCCGCAGCCTTGATATTGCCGGCGGCGGCACACTTGCCTTCGATCACCTGATCCTGGCGACCGGCTCGCGGCCGCGCGTCCTGCCGCTGCCCGGTTCGGACCTGTCCGGCGTGCTGTCGCTGCGCTCGCTCGCCGATGCGCGTCTGATCCGGGAACTCAGCGCACAGAGCGGCGAGGTCGTCATCCTCGGCGGCGGCTTCATCGGGCTGGAGATCGCGGCGACGCTGCGGGCAGCCGGCCGCACGGTGACCGTGGTCGAAGCGGTCGACCGGCTGCTTGGCCGCGCCGTGGCGCCGGTGGTGGCGAGCCACGTCCGCCAACGGCTGGAAGCGACAGGTGTGCGCATCCTCACCGGCACCTCGATTGCAAGGCTCGAAGGCGAAAACGGCCATGTCGCAGCCGCGATCACGTCTAGCGGCGAAAGGCTGCCGGCGCGCATGGTCATCGTCGGCATAGGCGCCGTGCCTAACGTCGAACTGGCGCAGCAAGCCGGCCTCAGCATCGCCAACGGCATCCGCGTCGATCACCAGATGCGCACTTCGGCGCCTGAAATCCTGGCCATCGGCGACGCCGCCTCCTACCGGCACTGGTTCACCGGCGGCGACGTACGGCTGGAATCGGTGCAGAACGCCACCGACCAGGCACGGCTTGCCGCACGTACCATCACCGGCCATGCCGATGCCTATTCAGCGGTGCCGTGGTTCTGGTCCGACATCGGCGACATGAAATTGCAGATGGTCGGCCTGACCGCCGGCGGCGACAGCCATGTCGTGCTCGGCGACCTGCCCGACAACAAATTCTCGATCTATCACTATGCCGGCGACCGGCTGCTCGGCATCGAATCGGTGAACCGTCCCGGCGACCACATGCTTGGCCGCAAGATGCTCGGCGCCGGCTTCTCGCCGACGCCGCAAACGGTGGCCATGGGTTCCGAAGGGCTAAAGGCGGCACTGGCCGCGTTTCAGATCATGGAGCCAGCCAAGGCCAGTGCGTAGGGTTGCCAATTTTTGCCATACGCAACAAAATGCCTGAATGAGCGTCATCAAGATCTCACTTCCCGACAGTTTAAAGCATTTTGTCGATCAGCAAGTGACGGATCGCGGCCATGGCACGAGCAGCGAGTATGTACGTGAATTGATCCGCCACGATCAGGATCGTCAACTTCTGTGCGGTTTGCTCCTCGAGGGCGCATCATCGGCGCCGGGCGCTCCCACTGATGATGACTATTTTGCCACGCTGCGAAAACGAGCGCAGGGCCAATAATCAAGCGCTGTCGACATCTGATCTTCGGGTCCTGCACGCCAAGATGGACATTCCAGCCTGGTTACAGAATCCGGGCTCCTGACGGCACGTTTACCGCTCGCGTAGGCCGTCAGGAGAAATGGGCGCCGCCGATCAGGCGGCGCAGACTTCGCGGATCGAGCTTTCCAGAATGTCGAGCGCTTCGTTCATGACGCTGTCCTGGATGGTGATCGGCGCCAGGAAGCGGATGACGTTGCCATAGACGCCGCAGGTCAGCAGGATCAGGCCCTTGTCGAGCGCCTTCAGCCTGATCGCGTTGGCGATCTCGGCTGACGGCAGGCCCTTCTTGACGTCGTTGAACTCGACCGCGTTCATGAAGCCGAGGCCTCTTATGTCGACGATCTCGGGCACGTCGTCGCGGATCGACTGCAACCGCTGCTTCAGCCTTGCACCCAGCGTGTTGGCGCGGTCGCACAGCTTTTCGTCATCGATCACGTCGAGCACGGCGTGCGCCGCGGCGACACCGATCGGGCTGCCGCCATAGGTACCGCCGAGCCCGCCGGGGCCGGGCGCATCCATGATTTCGGCGCGGCCGGTGACCGCGGCCAGCGGGAAACCGCCGGCCAGGCTCTTGGCCATGGTGGTGATGTCGGCGGCCACCTCATGGTGATCCATCGCGAACATCTTGCCGGTGCGAGCGAAGCCGGTCTGCACTTCGTCGGCGATCAGAAGCATGCCGTGCTGGTCGCAAAGCTTGCGCAGCGCCGTCAGAAACTCGCGTGGCGCGTCGTAGAAACCACCCTCGCCCTGAACCGGTTCGATGATGATGGCAGCGACGCGGGCCGGGTCGACATCGGCCTTGAACAACCGGTCGAGTGCGGCCAACGAATCGGCGACCGATACGCCATGCAGCGGCACCGGGAACGGCGCGTGATAAACGTCGCCCGGCATGGCGCCGAAGCCGACCTTGTAGGGCACGACCTTGCCGGTCAGCGCCATGCCCATGAAGGTGCGGCCATGGAAGCCGCCGGCAAAGGCGATGACCGCCTGGCGGCCGGTGGCGTTGCGAGCGATCTTGATGGCGTTCTCGACCGCCTCGGCGCCGGTGGTGACGAAGATCGTCTTCTTCTCGAACTTGCCAGGCAGCATGCCGTTCAGCCGTTCGGCCAGCCGCACATAGCTCTCATAGGGCACGACCTGGTGGCAGGTGTGGGTGAAGCGGTCGAGCTGCGCCTTGACCGCCTCGATCACCTTCGGGTGGCGGTGACCGGTGTTGACGACGGCAATGCCCGACGAGAAGTCGATGTAGCGACGGCCTTCGACATCCCAGATCTCCGAATTCTCAGCCCGATCGGCATAGATCTGCGTGGTCATGCCGACGCCGCGCGAGATCGACTGGTTCTTGCGTTCGGAAATGGCTGAATTCTTCATGGTGTCCTCATCGGGCCGGCGCCCGTTCTAGTTTGATGTCGCTGACAGGTCTTCTGACCTTATTTCACGTTTTCCTCAAGTCGGCACCAGCGGCAGGCGATTGGGCCTGTGATCCCACCTTAACCAGTCGCCCGATACGCGGACGAGGGAGGTTCCCTTTTCCAAGGGATCGATTATCTTCGAGCAGCCCGCGAGGCTCCGCAGTGGGAACGTCCCACGCAGGCAGGGGAAGCCATGACAAGGAACGCGACATCGTCCGCCTTGCAACCGTTGCCCTCCAACCTTTTGCCGTTTCGAAATGCCCCGATCCTTATCGCCTGCGCGATGGCCGGCCTGTTTCTCACCGGTTGCCAGAAGCACGAGGCGGCCGAACACAAGCTGCCGATCATGGTGCGCACCGCGGATGTCGAGATCTCGAGTTACGCCCCGACGACGTCGCTGACCGGGGTCATCGCCGCGCGCACGCTGAACAACCTCGCCTTCCGGGTCGGCGGCCGCGTCGCCGAACGGCTGGTGGAAATCGGCCAGCATGTCGACAAGGGCACGCTTTTGGCCCGCATCGATCCACAGGAGCAGGAATCGGACCTGCGCTCGGCGCAGGCCGATCTCGACGCGGCACAGGCGCAATTGACGCAGGCATCCGCCGCCTTCGAGCGCCAAAAGACGCTGCTTGCTCAGGGTTTCACCACGCGCCGGGACTATGATCAGGCAGCACAGGTGCAGAGCGTTGCACAAGGCAGCGTCCAGCAGGCGCAGAGCGCGTTGGACAATGCGCGGGAGAGCTTCACCTTCACCGAGTTGCGGGCCGGCGCGCCGGGTGTCGTCACCGCCCGCGCGGTCGAGGCCGGCCAGGTGGTGCAAGGGGCACAAACAGTCTTCACCATCGCCGAGGACGGCGACCGCGACGCGGTCTTCAATGTCCACGAAACGCTGGTTGCCGGCAGCTCGATGGCACCACCACCGGTGTCGATCACGCTGGTGTCGGATCCGTCAGTGAAGGCGACAGGCAAGGTGCGAGAGATTTCTCCGGTGGTCGACGCCGCCTCGGCCTCGGTTCGGGTCAAGGTCGCCATTCCCGAGACCCCTGCCGCCATGCCGCTTGGCGCCGCCGTCACCGGCACGGTCAGCGCTCAGCCGGTGAAAGCCGTGATCCTGCCCTGGCAGGCGCTGACCTCCAGCAACGGTCAGCCTGCGGTCTGGCTCATCGACCTTGCTTCCAAGAAGGTCACCGTCGCGCCGGTCGATATTCTCGCTTATGGTTCCGGTGTCATCGTCGTCGACAAGGGGCTGGAGCCCGGCCAGCACGTCATCACCGCCGGCGGTCAGTTGCTCAGCCCGGGCCAGACGGTCGAGATCGCCGGAGGGGCAACGCAATGAACCGGCAAGCGCGCATAATCGCCCTGTCGGCGCTGGTTGTTGTCGGCGCCTGTTCGGCCGAGCCGGAAAAGGCGCCCGAGATCATACGGCCGGTGCTTTCGGTGGTGGTCGAGCCGCGCACCAGCCAGACGCTTGGCTTCGCCGGCGTCGTCGAGCCGGAATTCAGTGCCAACCTGGCCTTCCGCCTGCTTGGCCGTGTCGTCACCCGCGACGTCGATGTCGGCGACCTCGTCACCAAGGGTACGACGATCGCCACGCTCGATCCGACGGCGCTGGAATTGGCCGTTCAGGCAGCCAAGGCTGGCCTCTCCAACGCACAGGCCGAATTCACCAATGCTTACGCCAGCGAGGAGCGCCAGCGCGCATTGCTGGCAGACAGGAACACCTCGCAGGCCACCTATGAGGCAGCCCAGCAGGCGCGGCAAGCCGCGCAGGCCAATGTCGAGCGCGCCAAGGCGGCGCTGGCCAAATCGCAGGAACAACTCGGCTATGCCAGGCTGTTTTCGGACTTCGACGGCGTCGTCACCGCGACCGGCGCCGAAGTCGGGCAGACCGTGTCGGCCGGCCAGACGGTGGTGACGGTGGCTCGCTCGGATGTGCGCGAAGCCGTCGTCGACATTCCAGACCAGTTAACTGGCGACCTGGCTGACGGAACCGGCTTCGATGTCATACTGCAATCGCTGCCGGCGATCCGCACCGAGGCCAAGCTGCGCGAGATCGCGCCGCAGGCCGATAGTTCGACCCGCACACGCCGCGTGCGCCTGACGCTGCTCAATGCGCCGACCGCGTTCCGGCTCGGCTCGACCGTGACGGCGACACGGGTGACGGCGATCGACCCGACGATCGAGCTGCCGCTGTCGGCTCTGCTCGAAAAGAACGGCAAGCAGCAAGTCTGGATCGTCGACGCGCAATCGAAGGTCGCTTTGTACGATATCCAGGTCGGAGCCAAACGTGCCGGCAGCTTTATTGTTGCCGGCGGACTTGATGCGGGCATGCGCATCGTCACCGCCGGCGTGCACAGCCTGACAGCGGGCGAGGCGGTCAAAATCCTGGAAGGAGCCGCCAAGTGAAGGGCTTCAACCTCTCCGACTGGGCGCTCAGCCATCGTTCGCTGGTCTGGTATTTCATGCTGGTATTCGTCGTCGCCGGCGTCTCGGCCTATCTCAATCTCGGCCGCGAGGAAGACCCGGCCTTCACCATCAAGACCATGCTGATCCAGGCCAATTGGCCGGGCGCCTCGGTCAACGAGACAGTCCGGCAAGTAACCGACCGCATCGAGAAGAAACTGGAGGAACTCGATAGCCTCGACTACAGCAAATCCGTCACCACGGCCGGCAAGACCGTCGTCTTCGTCAATCTCAAGCCGTCGACCAAGGCACGCGACGTGGCCCCGACCTGGGTACGCATCCGCAACATGATCAACGACATCGGCGCCCAGTTTCCGGAGGGCGTGCAAGGTCCGTTCTTCAACGACCGTTTTGGCGACGTCTATGGCAATATCTACGCCTTCACGGCGGACGGCCTGACATCGCGCCAGCTGCGCGACTATGTCGAGCAGGCGCGCACCCAGATCCTGGCTGTGCCCAATGCCGGCAAGGTCGACCTGATCGGCGCCCAGGACGAGGCGATCTATCTCGAGTTTTCGACCCGCCAGATCGCAGCCCTTGGCCTGAACCAGCAGGCGATCGTCGCTAGCCTGCAGGCGCAGAACGCGATCGCACCATCGGGCGTTATTGAGACCGGCCCCGAACGCGTCAGCGTGCGCGTCTCGGGCCAGTTCACTTCGGAGGAAAGCCTGCGCGCCATCAATTTGCGCGTCAACGACCGCTTCTTCCGGCTGAGCGATGTCGCCACCATCACCCGCGGCTATGCCGATCCGCCGACGGCATTGTTCCGTTTCAACGGCGAGGATGCGATCGGGCTCGCCATCGGCATGAAGCCCAACGCCAACCTGCTCGACTTCGGCAAGGCGCTGAAGGTCGAGATGGACAAGATCGTTGCCGACCTGCCGGTCGGCGTCGGCGTGCATCTGGTCGCCGACCAGCCTGTCATTGTCGAGGAGGCGGTTTCGGGCTTTACCCGCGCGCTGTTCGAGGCGGTCGCCATCGTGCTTGCCGTCTCCTTCATCAGCCTCGGCATGCGCGCCGGCTTCGTCGTGGCGCTGTCGATCCCGCTGGTGCTCGCCATCACCTTCCTGTTCATGGACTATCTCGGCATCTCGCTGCAGCGCATTTCGCTGGGCGCGCTGATCATCGCGCTCGGCCTGCTGGTCGACGACGCCATGATCGCCGTCGAGATGATGGTGGCGAGGCTGGAGGCCGGCGACAATCTGCGCAAGGCGGCGACCTATGTCTACACCTCAACCGCGTTCCCGATGCTGACCGGAACGCTGGTCACGGTCACCGGCTTCATTCCAATCGGCCTCAACAATAGCGCGGCCGGCGAATACACCTATACGCTGTTCGTCGTCATTGCCGTGTCGCTTCTGGTGTCCTGGATCGTGGCGGTGCTGTTTGCGCCGCTGCTCGGCATCACTATCCTGCCTGCGGTGATGAAGCAGAAGCAACACGACAAGCCCGGCCGTTTCACCTCGCTGTTCCGCAGCGTGCTGGTCGGGTCGGTGCGCCGCCACTGGCTGACGATCATCGCGACAGTGCTGTTGTTCGCCGCCTCGGTCGTCGGCATGGGCTTTGTCCAGCAGCAGTTCTTCCCGTCCTCCGACCGGCCGGAACTTATCGTCGATTGGAACCTGCCGCAGAATTCATCGATCGCCGAGACGCGGGACCAGATGGAGCGCTTCGAGAAGGCAGCCCTTGCCGGCAATCGCGACATAGACCACTGGAGCTCCTATATCGGTCAGGGCGCGGTACGCTTCGTGCTTGCCTATGACGTGCAGCCGGCCAATCCCTATTTCGGCCAGACCGTCATCGTCACCAAGAACGTCGAGGCGCGTGACAGGGTAAAGGCGGCAATCGAAAAAATGCTGCGCGACGACTTCGTCGGCACCGACGCCTTCGTCAAAACGCTCGAACTTGGTCCGCCCGTCGGCCGGCCGGTGCAATACCGCGTCAGCGGCCCCGACATCCAGACGGTGAGGACGCTGTCGCAACAACTGGCAGGCGTTATCTCGGCCAATCCCAAGCTTGGCGCGCCGATCTTCGACTGGAATGAACCGTCGCGGGTGCTGAAAGTGGACGTGCTGCAGGACAAGGCGCGCCAGCTTGGCGTCACCTCGTCGGACATCTCCAATGCGCTGAACAGCATCGTCGGCGGCGTCACCATCACCCAGGTGCGCGACGCCACGTACCTCATCAACGTCGTGGTCCGCTCGCGCGATGCCGAACGCGGCTCGATCGAGACGCTGCGTAACATGCAATTGCCGACCGGTGCCGGTGAATCCATCCCACTCGCCGCCGTCGCCAACTTCCACTACGAGTTGGAGCAGCCGACAGTCTGGCGACGCAGCCGCGTGCCGACGATCACCGTGGGCGCCGGGCTCGTGGGCGATGCGCTGCCGGCGACGGTGGTCGACGAGCTAAAACCCTCGGTCGATGCCTTCATTGGCAAGCTGCCGGTCGGCTACGCCGTCGCCACGGCCGGCTCGGTCGAGGAAAGCGCCAATAGCCAGGGGCCGATCGCGGCGGTGGTGCCGCTGATGCTGTTCATCATGGCGACGATCCTGATGATCCAGCTGCAAAGCTTCCAGCGGCTGTTCCTGGTCGTGGCCGTCGCGCCGCTTGGGTTGATCGGCGTGGTTGCTGCACTGTTGCCAAGCGGCGCTCCGCTCGGCTTCGTCGCCATCCTCGGCGTGCTGGCGCTGATCGGCATCCTGATCCGCAACTCGGTCATCCTGATGGTGCAGATCGAGGATCTGGT